>CADCWO010000029.1 GCA_902806435.1 uncultured Synechococcales cyanobacterium
TTTTTTCTGGCGCAGGTCGAGGGAGTATGCTTTCATTGGCAACACCAACCCAATGACTATCTGAGTCTCACTGTGCCTTATTTAGTTACAAATTGCTATAAGTCAACGGCTCATCCTTACTGTTGCTGCTGTTCGACCCTTGACCCAATGTCCGCTTTGTCAGGCACCAACTCACCGTATCCACAGCCGCTATCAGCGAATGTTACAGGACTTGTCCTGCGTCAACTACCCTGTGACGTTACTCCTACGAGCGCGGAAGTTTTTCTGTGACAACGACCAATGTAGACGCCGCATTTTCACAGAACGGCTTCCTCAAGTCACCTTGCCCTGGGCAAGACGTACCTCTCGCTTAGCAGCCCAATTAGTGGCAGTTGGCTTGGCTGTGGGAGGCGCAGCGGGAGCACGATTAAGCCACAAACTAGGTTACCCTGTCAGCATTCATTCCCTCCTGCAACTCATTGCTCGGTTACCACTGCCGCAACTTAGCGTCCCTAAAGCGTTGGGAGTCGATGATTTTGCCCTACGCAGAGGACAACGCTACGGTACGATTCTGGTAGACCTAGATCGGCGGTGTCCGATTGCCCTATTGCCAGATCGCGAAGCGAATACATTGGCCGATTGGCTCCAAATGCATCCTGGAGTTCAAGTTCTATCTCGCGACCGCTCCAAGACGTACAAGCAAGGGATGACGAAAGGTGCACCCCAGGCCGTTCAAGTCGCTGACCGTTTTCATCTGGTGCAAAACTTAGCGCAAGTGCTGGAACAATGCCTGGCAGTCCAAAGTAAAGTCTTGAAGGCGATAGATCTGGAGCATCATTCTGCCAACTCATCTACTGCAACCCCAAAACCTCCCACCGAACGAGAACAACGAGCTCAACAACGACGGGAGGAGCGATTGACCCGGCATGAGCAGGTCCACCAGTTACGGCAACAAGGGGTGGCAGTTCCTGATATTGCCCACCATTTGGGGATGGGGGAGCGAACGGTCTTCCGGTTTTTAGCCAGTCCCGAGTTTCCTGAATGGCAATCCAATCCCCATCGGATTCACAGCAGCGCAATTGACGTCTACAAATCCTATCTGCTTCAGCAGTGGGAGCAAGGCTGCCGTCAGACAAAGCAGTTGTTTGCTCAGATTCAACAGCAGGGGTATCGCGGGAGTTACCAGACGGTCGCTCGCTACACTCACCAACTGAGACAAGCCCAACGGCAACAGCTCACCGAGCAGGAGGGCCGAGGACCCGCACCCATTTCATCTGGCAAGCCCCCAATTCCACTGAGTGCTCGTCGAGCGACCTGGTTAGTGCTTAAACCCCTGGCCCAGCAAACTGAGGCAGAGAGATAGTTAGGATCTCAGTTAATCGACCATCCTGAAATCAAAGTCGCTATTCATTTAACCCAAGAATTTGCAGAGTTGGTACGGCAGCAGCCAGAGCAGCTCGATAGCTGGTTAGCTCAAGCGAAAAGTAGCGCTCTGAAACAGTTTCAACGTTTTGCTGAGGGGTTGGAAGAAGATTATGCAGCCGTTAAAGCTGGGATGACGTTGCCAATCAGCAATGGGCAGGTGGAAGGACAGGTGAATCGCTTAAAGATGCTCAAACGGCAGATGTATGGTCGGGCTGGGTTTAACCTGCTCCAACGTAGGGTTTTGTTAGCCAGTTGACGATCCAATGCTTAGGTTGGCTCAGGAGGGAATAACCAAGATCACCAAAATCAGCAAAGAACCCGAACTTGTGAGAATATGCAACCGTCATAGCCGAGTGGATCGAGGTGTTCTATAACCGGCAGCGACTACACTCGACAATGGGATACCTAACCCCCGGTGCAATTTGAACAGACGTATTGGGCCTCTCTAGAAGTCTCAAGCGCAACTTAAGTTACCTGTCCACTGTTTCGGGTAAAGGTCACGTTGGACAAAATTCTCGCTCCCAGAGGCCCTATCCCTGGAGCCGAGCGGTAAATTTCCTCGTTAGGGTCTGACTGTGCCTGATGCTTCACTTGCGCTTCCAGCTTTTTTAGCTGAGCATCGAGAGTTTTCCAAACTTGCCAGTAAGCTTCGATAACGAGGTTTAACTCCTGCAACGGAGACTTTTCTAGCAGTTCCTGCACTAGTTTATGACTCATCTGCCGCTGCTCGTCGGCAGCGATTAACCCCATTTGATGGCACTTCATGCGGATCTTATTTTTCACTGCCGTCCGCTCTTCGATTAGTTGTTGCCGAGTCCGGGTGAGTAGCCTTTGAGCTTCTTGCTTCTTGCTTGGTACTCTGCTTCCCCTCAAACGTCCCGCCTCTAGCAGGCCAGCTAACTTCAGAGCATCTCGCTTATCCGTCTTGACTCGATTATGGACGCTAGTTTCTATCCCAGCCGCATTAACCACCACATTCTTAATCCCAGCTGACTCAAGTTCCCGGTGTAAAACAAAGCCTGAAAATCCCGCTTCATAAGCACTGTACAGATTCGCTGCTGGGAAATAACCTTGTAGCTGCCTTGCTAGTTGTTCGGGCACCGCCACAGTCTGCCACTTCTTGACCAGCATTCCCTCTACCACGACTGCTACACAGTAGGTGCGTTTATGCACATCGATACCGATGAAAACATCTTTCCCTGCGTATGATGGTTTCTTTGACGAGCTATCCATAACAACCTCCTTCCTGGGCTACTACTTGAATTCTCTGGAATTCTAGTGAAGGATTCTACTCTTGCTGACAACTCATCATAGAAACAACACAACCCTCATGGTTGCTGGAGCCTGTAACACCATCAAGGAAGGGTTTACAATCGCCAAACAAACGATTGAACAAGGGGCTGCCTTAAAAGTACTTAAAATGGGGAAACTATATGGAAAACAATATACCTAGTAAAGCTACTACAAAAGAGGAAGATAAAAATGCTGCAAAAAGTTGACAATTTTTTATTAAAATTGGTGCAGCCTATAATGATATTGTCCAATTTCTAAACAGCAGACTCGGTTTAAGATAGACTTCTATGAACGTCTTATAATTAGACGGATCTTCGCTGGAAAAAGCTAGGTAGATATCTGTTGTGGAAGCGGACGGCATGTCCTCAAGTTTGAGCGTAGAGGATGGAGATCTTTTGGAATAGACAGCTCAGAAGGGTGAAATCTGGACAATTGATCAGACTTACGTCCGAGTCAAAGGGGTATGGTGCTCTCTCTATCGAGGGATCGACGCGGATGGCAACCTGGTGGAGGTACGCCTGAGCAAAACGCGGGATAGGGAAGGCACAAAAGCCTACTTTGCCAGAGTACGAGAAATCGTTGACGATATTCCGCAACGCGTTCAGACAGATGATCTGCCGTCCTATCCTCGGGCAATTAAGAATTGGGTGAAGCGGTTGAGCACGAGGAATTGCCCTGTACTGCAAACGCTATTGAGCAGAGCCACCGGGGCATCAAGCATCGGTATTATCTGATGATGGGCTTTGGCGAGTTTGATGCTGGCCAACGATTTTGCCAAGCCTTTGATGAGGTACGTAACTTTCTCAGACCTGGAAGCCGAATCACACAAGTCGTGTCCGTGGATAAGCGCAGAGAGAGATTTCTGACCTAGGCCAGTAAGTTGGAGGAAATATTCCTCCTCGCCTAGACAAAAGAAGGACAGGAAAGATCCGATTTGCGATAGTTTTCATATCCAAAGATCTTAAAGCTCACACTTTAACTTACTCGAAAGGTTAAAGCGCAAGACTTTCTACTGAGCGCTAAGCGAGATGCGGTGGCAGCGAAGCGGTTCTTCCGCAAAACCTTCAAAGCTAGAAATAGTAAAACCCCAAGCGTCATCAACGCTGACAAATATGCGTGTGATGGTCTCCAACCGGCCTTTGGCCATCGCTGTGGGTATAAGCGCTATTATCCCGGTAGGGAGGATAAGCCGCAGCCGCTAGCGGAAACAGCTAAACCCGCTTCCAAAGTCCAGTTAATGCTGAGTTTGTGAACCTGCTTCATTCCACTAGTTGAAGTTGCTGATGGCAAAGAATAACGTGATGCCGTAGGCGCCTAATGCGTCCTTCCTGCTCAAATTGCTTGAGTAGCCGCGTGGCCGTAACGCGGGTTGTGCTAACAAACTCAGCGAGTTCTTGGTGAGTCAAGCGTAAGTCAATCAGTTGTCCTTGGTCTACCTCTCGCCCAAATTTCTGGGCTAACCAGCCCAGTAGTTGCTGCAAGCGTAGAGGGATACGTTGCTGGTGGAGAATATACAGCAGTTCTTCTACCTGTTGCCCATGCAAGACAATCTTATCCAGCACTTGATGCCACAGGTGAGCGGGCACTAGACTAACTTCTACACTCGTCACGCACTCGATCTGATAGGAGCTGAGTCGAGACAAGGGTTGACCCACCACATCCCCTGGCCCCCAATAGCCTAAAACGCTCAAGGTGCCTGCATCATTCCACGTCAAGGTGCGAACTATGCCCCGTTCGATTCTCCACAAGCTCTCTGCTCGTGATGGTAGCGAGTTGCCACGATTAAAACTCCAGCTTCTGAAATTAGCTAGAAGTATTGTCAACAGCCCCATCTCCATTCATGGATGTTTCCAACTAAAAAAATATCCATTTTGTTCAGCATACTATCGCCCGTTGAATCCACAAACTCATAAATTGAAAGCATTTTGGAATAAGAGCAGCGAACATAGACCAGCAAATGGCCTCTGGACATCCATAGACAAGTTTAAGAGCCGCAAAAACCATTTTCAAGGGACAATCTTTCGATGAAGTAGGGAATTTTTTCGGTTGTGAGTTTAGTTAATACTGAGGTTTGAACATCATTTTCAATTGATTTGTAAGGATGTTCTACACTGAATTTGAGAGTTATATGAAATCCGAATGTAAACTTACTGTATAGTTTAATTCTCCTCCGATGCAATGCCGAAACGTCTTACCTTAGTCTGTCACCTGAGTCATGAGGACTTGCACCAGCGCTATCGTCAAGCCACTGATTCGGTTGAGCGCACTCACTATCAGATCCTCTGGCTGCTTGCCTCAGGTAAAACGACTCAGCAGGTGGCTGACGTCACCGGGTACTCGCTGCGTTGGATTCGGGTGATTGCCAATCGCTACAACCAACAAGGGGAAGCTGGAGTAGGCGACGGGCGACACCACAATTCGGGAGCCGAAGCGCTGCTGGACGAGGTGCAACAAGCACAACTGCAACAAGCCATTGCAGCGCCAGTGACTGAAAGCGGATTGTACAACGGACGCAAGGTCGCCGAGTGGATGAGCCGAGTGCTGGAACGTCGTGTTGCCCCTCAACGGGGTTGGGAATATCTCAAGGCGATGGAATACCGCTTGCGGGTGCCCCGCCCGGCTCACATTCAATCTGACCCAAAAGAGCAGGCGGAGTGGAAAAAAAACTAGCCCGTCGAGTAGAGAC
>CADCWO010000030.1 GCA_902806435.1 uncultured Synechococcales cyanobacterium
GGCTCAAGAATTGGATGCGGCAACGATGGGATGAATTTGATAGCTTCCGAGATTGTGTCGATGCCGCTTTCAAAAACTGTCCTAACGTGTATGCATAGGGCTATAGTAGGTTTCCAACGGTCTTTCTTATGCTGGGTAAGCTGCTGGGCTATCATCGTATGCATCTCTTTCATCACTGGTTTGGTGGCAAAAGTGTAGTGTAGCTCGTAGGGATAACAATCTGCGAGACATGCTGCATGTTACTACCCGGTTTTGCGGTCAACTACTGCGCCGGACTCAGCCTCAAGAGCCGCCCCTGAGAGTCCCCCTGCCCGTCCTCAAGCAGCCAAAGTGCACCGTCAGGACCTTGCTCGACCTCACGGATGCGAGCGCCCATGTCCCAGCGCTCGACCTCCCGCGCACGGGTTCTGTCAATAGCAACACGGATGAGGGCTTGTGAGGATAGGCCGCCGATTAGTGCGCTGCCATGCCAGGCTGGAAAGGCATCACCATTGTAGATCACGAGGCTGGACGGTGAAATGACCGGGTTCCAGCTAACCTCTGGCGCATTGAACTCGGGGCGCGTGCTGTGGGCAGGGATTGGGCTGCCATCGTAATGCTGGCCATTCGAAACGCTCGGCCAGCCATAGTTGGAGCCCCGCTCAATACGGTTGAACTCATCGCCGCCCCTCGGCCCCATTTCAGCAGCCCACAAATGGCCTGCGCCATCGAAGGCTAGCCCCAGGATGTTGCGGTGGCCGTAGGACCAGACTTGCGACGCGATTTGGCCGCGATTAGAGAAGGGGTTGCCGGAGGGAACCCCTCCCTCAGGCGTAAGACGGATGACCTTGCCGAGGTTCTGGTTCAGGTTCTGCGCTACGGTAAATTTGAACCGCTCCCCGGAGGTGATGAAAAGATAGCGGCCATCGGGTGAGAAGGCAAGGCGTTGGCTGAAATGATTATTCCCATCCACCTTGGGCTGCTGCCGCCAGATCACTTCTAGACCCTGGAGGGACGGCTGCTCGGCCTGCAGGTCAAGCCGCGCCCGTCCAACTGCGCTGCCCGCTGTGCCACCCTCTCCCAGCTCGGCCCAGCTCAAGTACACGAGCTTGTTGCGGGCGTAGTCAGGATGCAGCAAGACATCACCAAAACCGCCCTGCCCGCCATAAGCTACCTCCGGCATGCCCGCCACGTCCCGGATGGGCCCGTCCGGCTGCCAGACTTTTAGCGCGCCCGGCTTCTCTGTGATGAGCGCATAGGGTGTGCCGGGCACGAAAGTCATCGCCCAAGGCTCGTTGAAGTCGGCGACCGCAGTGACCTCGAAGGGCTGGCTGCCAGACGCTGCCAGCGCCTGCTGAGGAGATTCCAGCCTGGTCTGAGGCGTCGTGAACTGGGTAGTAGCAGCATTGTTGTCCCCAGTGCTACAGGCTAAAACGAGCGTGAGCAGAGGTAGGACGAGAATTGGGCGCATGGATGAACTCCCTCAACACTAGCTTGACTCTAGCTTAACTGCCTGGCTCCTACCCCATTTCCTGCTTAGAACTGACGAGCTAGCATCGTGTTCATGCCCTTCATCACCAGCTTATGTGTGAATCCCAACCCCGGCTTAATCAGTCGCTGGAGGAAGCGATGGTCCTGTTCAATCACGTTGTTGAGGTACTTGTGCTGTCGCAGCTGAGTGGATGGGGGCAGCGCCTTTTCCTGCTGAAGAGTAGCAAAAGCTGTGGGATAAGCCTTGTGCTTGTCTGCATTGATCATGCTTGGCGTTGAGCTATTCTTGGCATTGAGGGTTTTGCGGAAAAATCGTTTTGCAGCAGTCACATCCCGCTTAGCTACCAGTAGAAAATTCAAGGGGTCCCCGTACTTGTCAACAGCTCGATACAGCCACTTCCCTTGACCTTTGGCCTTCACGTAGCGTAGACTTCATCGACCCGCCAAGAGTCACTAGGGGGACGCAGATATGGGCGGCAGCGCTTGTCCAACTGAGGAGCATAAGCCTGGACCCACCTGAATACGGTTGAATGGTCAACCCTCAGGCCTCGTTCTTGGGTTAATTCTTCCACATCTCTGTAGCTGAGGCTGTAGCGGCAGTACCAACACACACAGCGAATGATGATTGCAGGTAAGAAATGGCGCCACTTGAACAAATGTGACTTAGGCATGAAGGAGAGACTTTACAAGCGAGAATCTCCTACCCTACCAGAACGCCTATTTTTTGCAACAAAACCAAAGAATCTGCTTAATATTTATGTCTACCCTCAAGAACATATGCTCAGCATTATTATTAGGTCAAAACTGGCTTCCCTGTAGATATCGCCTGTTCTACGATAGCTGCAGCGCGGCTGACTCCACCTGAAGAGGTGATCGCTTGTTTTAGCCTAGATGCATTCTGACCATAAGAATCTTCAGTTAGCACCTGCTTGATAGCGGCTCGGAGCCTGATTTCACTTAATTGTGCCAAAGGCACTACTTTTCCGGCTCCCGTTCTGGCTAGGCGAGCGGCGATTCCAGGCTGTTCATTAGTAATTGGAATCGCTACTATCGGCACTCCACTACTCAATGCTCCAAGTACAGTATTCATACCCGCATGAGTAATGATGAGGCTGGCTCTGTCAATTAGCTGCTGGTGCGGTGCATAGGGAACCACTATCGGTGCACCGGGTAGATTAGAGCCGGATTCTAAGCTATTTGGGTTCCCCAGCGAGATTACCAGTTGCACATCCAACCCTAAGCAAGCTGAAGCAATGCTCTGAAAGATTTCCCACTTACGGTTTTGTAAAGTCCCTAGTGAAGCATAAATTAGCGGTTTCCCTGTCAACCTTTCAAACGGAAAAGAGATTGACTTGAAGGAAACTGGTTCCTTGCCCGATGGTTCCTGCAATGGTCCTGTGTAATGGAAGCATAAGGGTAAATTAACTCGTGGAAAATCAAACTCTGCAGGGAGCTGGCAGATCTGAGCTAGTTGGGAGCCAGCATCCTCACGGCCGTGGTAGGGGGGTAAGTTCCATTGTTGGCGCTGCTGTCCGATAGCGTCCCAGATGGGTTGTCCAATACGGTTGAGAAATGAGTTCCCCATTTTGTTACGTAGGTGTGCCCACCACGCCTGACTATAACTCCAATTTGTAAAGTATGGGGGAACTCCAGGTTCGCGATCAATTAGCAGTGCATTACAAACTGTGATGAAGGGAAGATCCAGCTTTTGAGCAATAGTTCCACCCCCTAGCGTAACCTGGTCTACCAGCAGCGCCTCCACACCTGCTACTTTCACTGCTTCTGGCGCTTCATGGAAAAGCATTGCTGTTTCCTGTTGCAGCCAGCGGACTGTAAACTTTAGCCCCGCCAGTCCACTCATTTCTCCCAATTGTTTATACTTCTGCTCTAGTGTGCCAGCGGGGAATTCAGCTGCTCCAATTGTCCACCAGTTCAATCCAGAGTTCATTACTTTGGATTGGATATCGGGAATCCCGAATAAGGTGACATGATGATTGCGCCGAAGTAGTTCTCTCCCCAAAGCACACATGGGGTTTAGATGACCAATTGCCGCTGGACAAAGGATGCCAAAATGTGTCATGAGAATAAACCTGCCGAAGCGAAATTTTCAGGCGGAGCTAGGTGAGCTAGGGCGATTTAGTGCTGGAGTTACGAGTAATTCAGTCCTTGTCTTCTGCCCCTTGCTTAATACTATTACCTGTCCTGACTCGCCACGCTGCGGTTCTTCCCAACTTTTGATACTGGTGGCGAAATATTGCTTAACTTTCTGATTAAGCCATGAGCTTTGCGAATTGCGAAGTTCGTGTCGTGACTTGTGGAACTTCAGACAACCAGTAAAAGATGCGCTTGAAGTTGATTGCAGTTGCGGTCATGAGATGTTGTAGATGAGTTTTGGCGAGTCCAATGTATCGAGCGCGGCGCAGCCTATGAGCACGAATCCCCTCAGACAGCGTTCCTTCAATTCCAGCTCGCCCTTGCATAGTCTACTTGATAGTCAAGAGTTGCTGCTTGTTGTCGCGCTGCTTGCAACGCTTTGTACGGTTTTGTTGCAAAAACAGGAGAAGCCACAAAGACTCCTGAGTCATCACCCAGCTTAGGCAACCACTCCGTTCATGTCGCACCAGAGGTGCGAAAAATTTGGGCTATGAAGTTTACTTGGGCTTGCACATCCCCCTTCGGTACTCCAACAACTTGTCCCTTCCTCAGCATGTGCATCGCTTCATAACCCTGGATGGTCCTTCTGGCTGAGTTGAAGGACTTGAATCCGAGTCCTTGCTTGATCAGCCGCTGGAGAAAGCGGTGGTCCTGTTCAATCACATTGTTGAGGTACTTGTGCTGTCGCAGTTCGGTAGATTGCGGCAGCGCCTTTTCCTCCTGAAGGGCAGCCCAAAAGCTTGCTGCGCTGCTGAGACCCTAGCTCCCGCTGACAAGCAGCATAATGAAGTTGTGTACTTCAAGACCTAGAATGGTTGGTCGAGTCCGAAATATGGGAAGCTTCCATGAGGTACTTAAGCTGAAGTAACTTTCTCCTTAAACACTTTGCCAGGTGAGAAAGCAGGAACCTTAGTCGCGGGTATCTTCATTGGCTTCCCAGTCTGGGGATTATGGCCCTCACGAGCTTGACGCTCTCTAGGCTCAAACGAGCCAAAGCCCACCAAGGTCACTTTGCCCCCTGCAGCCACTACTTCTACAATGGCCTCCAGAGTAGCAGTCAAGACAGCATCGGCATCCTTTTTGGTTACTTCAGCCTTGGCAGCTATCGCATCAATCAATTCGCCCTTGTTCATGGATTTTCCTCAATTTCTCCAAACACCTAGCAGCAATTATAGGACAGCGATTTGACAACGTCTGGAAATCCTTATGCTTGCGTTAGGCTGTTTGGCTTAAGCTTTGTGAACTGGCGATGGGCTACAACTTATCGTTGTTCAGTCGCAGTCCCAATCCCTAGTTGTTGTTTGCTGTGCTTCAACTGCTTCCAGAGAGACTTGATGTCCTGGTAAGCTTTCTCAGCAGATATGGTCCTACGCACATACGTTAGGGCATTGCTTGAAAGCAGCATCAACACAATTGCGAAAGTTCTCAAAGTCATCCCAGCGTTGTCGCATCCAATTCTTTAACCCAAACCACCAGTGTTCAATCTTGTTCAAGTCTGGAGAATAAGGGGGTAAATACCAAATCTCACATCCTGCTGCCGCCACAATTTCCTCAATGCTCTGGGAACGATGAAAACTAGCATTGTCAACCACAATCACATCCCCCGGTTGCAATTGAGGCACTAGGCATTCCTCTAACCACATCTCAAACAATTCTCGGTTACAAGAACCCGCAAACGTCATCGGGGCAGACAGACATCCCTCTTTCAATGCCGCAATCCAAC
>CADCWO010000031.1 GCA_902806435.1 uncultured Synechococcales cyanobacterium
TGCCTTCACTGTGCGCCTGGAGTACTTGCCGGATCTGTTCTGGAGTGACGTGGCGATGGTAATACAAGGTGTCAAACCGTTCATTGAACGTTTGCTTGCATTGCGAGCAGAAATAGCGTTGGCTGCCATTCGGAGCTTTACCATGTTTATGGGTGCGGGAATAACCACAGAGCCGACATTCCATAGTTCAGGACCGAGAGTAGATGCACTTCTACTTTACCTAACCCACCATGATTTGACGCACTATCAATTATACTTCACTTCCACAGGTCTAGTCCATTACCTGTAGCCAAAATCTCGCTAGACTTCAGTGCAACAATTGCACGCAAGCAGATGCAGGTAGTCCTGCAGCAGCAGACTTCTAGCTTTGCGAGTCCTACATCGGGGAGCTGCCATGGCGAACCATCACACTCCAAAACTTCCCGTAGAGGGGGAATTTGAGGATAGCCGCTTTGCAAGCCAGTACTTGGTGGATGCCTGCGCTCAGGTTTTGCCTGAACTTCGTTCAGCATGTAAAAATATCAAAGCCCGCTCATAAATCCATGCCTGTAAGCATTCAGGAGGTAGACGCATGAAAAGTGTTCAGGTTGCCATCTATGCTCGGGTTTCTAGCGAGCAACAAGTGAACACGCATACAATTGATAGTTAAGTCAGAGCGTTGCAAGCGAAGCTGGAGGCAGAGGGATACTCTTGCTCAAACCATTGCTGGTTTGTGGACGAAGGCTATAGTGGCAGTACCTACCCTACCAGAAAGCCTTATTTTTGCAACAAAACCAGACAGCATGAGTAGCAGTGATGGTTGAAGCAGATGAAAGCAGTGACAGAGACATTTCTCGAAACTGGCTGGGAGGATGAAGCTGAGGCTCGACAAGCCCGTGACGACAGGGCAGCAGTATTAACCGCACAAGGCTTTGTCTGTAGCTGTCAAGACCTGTGGAACGTGGCTGGCCGGCGGGTCTTCTTGCTCGAAGCCGCTCAGCCAGAACCAGAAGCTGTCAGGGTTGAGAGCACTAAAACCCGTCTAGATGCCAAAGCTAAGCCTGTCAAGCGCAAGCTATTAGACGTTGAAGTGTTTTGATTGGGAGGTCAGGACGAGTTCTTGCTCAGCACTTATCCCTCTTTTGTCACTCTGGGTTAAAGAAAATTAGTATAGAGGTAGATTTTCCATACTCAATTGCCCATGTCTGCCGCTCGTGAAGCTCGACCCACGATTCGCTTTATCGACGAGTATTGCCAACTGTTTGCGGAGTTGTTCCCGGAAGTGCGTAGCTTTGAAGCCTTCAAGCTGCTGCATCTAGGCCTGATCAGCGAAGTCAAACGCAAATCACTACCTGCTATTGCCAAAGCTGTGGGCTTAGAGAATCATCAAAACTTGCACCATTTTCTGACTGAGTCTCCTTGGACACGCCAGCAGTTACGCCAAAAGCGGTTGGAACTAACTCTCAAGGTACTCGATGGACGGTCATTGATATTACTCATTGACGAGACTGGGGATTGCAAAAAGGGCAAAAGCACCGATTACGTCAAACGACAGTACATCGGTAACGTCGGTAAAAAGGAAAATGGCATTGTTGCGGTAACGGCCTACGGCTTGGTAGATGGGATGATTCTGCCATTAACTTTTGAGGTGTACAGGCCCAGAGAACGCCTCAAAGATGAAGATGAGTATTACACCAAACCGCAAATTGCAGCGGCCATGATTCGGCAACTGCAAGCAATGGGGTTTCAGTTTGAATTGGTGCTTGCCGATAGCTTGTACGGCGAAAGCAAAGCCAACTTTGTCAATGTCCTCGACGAGTTAAACTTGCCTTACATCCTGGCAATCCGCAGCAACCATGCACTGTGGCTACCCCAAGACCAAGAGGTTGTTCAAGAACCGTGGCAGAGGTTTGAGCGCACCTTCAGCAATGGCACTACAGAAGTGCGCTACATGGCAGAGGTGATTTACGGCAAGCGCCACCGCAAGCAATATTGGTTGCTAACCACTAACCCTGACACCCTGCCAGACAATTCGACTTCCTTGGTCATGGTGGTTGCGCCTGCGGTCGAACTCAAAGAGATTGGAAACCGTTATGGGTTTAGAACTTGGATTGAGTATGGACTCAAGCAAGCCAAAAATGCTTTGGGATGGGCGGATTTTCGCATGACCCACTATGAGCAGATTGAGAAATGGTGGGAGATGGTGATGAGTGCGTTTCTGATGGTCTGTTTGTTTGCGGATGCTTTCAATGATTCGTGTCCCCTCGTCCATCAAAGGTTTGCTCAACATCCTTGGTGGAACAACCAAAGCGGTTGGAAGCATTGACTCAACAACCTCCGCTTAGTTGTTCAACCGTTGATCTGTTTCAACTGGCTCAAGCGATGGCTAGAGGTCTTTCCCATCGCAGCATTGCAACTTGGGTTTGAGCAACTGACACACCAGATGAATCAATTTATTTGTCCAATCGTACATTGGCTAAACTTGCAACTTATCTATTCTTCTGCCTAGACTGACAAAAGAGGGATAAACAGTGCAGTCTGCAATCGCTCCTAAGCAACAGTACCGCTGGGCGGGCGATCCTGGGCGATCGTCATCTTGACCAACCGACTCCACCGACAGTAAGTAGCAGTAGCAGCGTTAAACGGATAAGGTTTATGAATTTAGGAAGCTTCACTTTAGGTTCTCAAAGAATGACTTACTACGATCAATTACGACAGATCGATCACGACTTTACCGAAGAGTTCTAGTGATAACTGCGCTCGATAAGCATCCTTGGCATCTTCAAAGCGGAACCTGCTGCTAATAGGCGGACGAACCTTGTGCGTGTCGATCACCTGCGCCAAAGCTTCATACATTTGCGAACTGCCGACAGCAACGCCGCGCACAGTAGCGCTCTTACCCATCAATGATCCAAATCCTGACGAACTATCATCAAACGCCATTAATCCAATCAAGGCTACTTCGCCACCATAGGTGACTGCCTCCAGCGATTGGTTCAGCGTGGCTGTACCGACAGTATTAACGACCTTGTTAACGCCGCCAGTCCGCTCGAATACCGCTTTCCCCCAATCTGGGGTATCCCGATAATTAATACCATCGCTGACACCGAGAGCCATCAATCGCTTCAGCTTGACATCTTGGCTCGACGTGGCGAGCACCTGAGCGCCTGCCGCACGTGCGAAAAGCATTGCGAAGAGTGAGACACCGCCGCTACCTAAAACCAGAACTTTGCTGTCGGGTCCAATCGGATGGTCACCATAAAGGGCGTTCCAAGCGGTGACAGCGGCGCAAGGCAGAGTAGCCGTCTCAGCAGCATCAAGGCTCACGGGCGCGCGGGCAATGCGATCAGCGGGCAGCACAACGTACTCGCTCAGCATTCCGTCTTCGTCAAGCCCACCCAGACCAAAGCCCAGGTTCGCCTTGGGCGGGCCATCATGCCAGCCTTGGAAAAACAGATTCGTGACCCGATCGCCTACCACCCAGGTTTCAACGCTGGAGCCAACAGCATCGATCTCGCCTGCACCGTCTGAAACTGGTACGAGATCGCGGTCGGGCAGTCTTGCAAACCCGCCACCGAGTACGAGCTGATCGCGATAGTTCAGGGACACGGCATGAACGCGAATCCGCACTTCGCCCGCTCCGGGTTCTGGCATCGGCGCATTCTCAAGCACAAGCCCATCGAGATTAGTTGATCCAGCTTTTAAGATCCAACGTCGCATAAAAATTCCTGGGGTAATGTTGTTTTTGTCGCGAACTTGATTGATTTGCTTCTGAATGCTGGAACGCTTGATGAGCACGATAGCTCTCGCCGCTCGATCAAGCAGCGTCTTCGGCTGGCGCTTCCAGTGTTGCCATGTCGATCACCAGGCGATAGCGCACCTCTCCCCGCTCCAGCCGTTCAAACCCAGCATTGATAGCCGCCGCCGCGATAACTTCAACATCGGCAGCGATATTATGCTTGCTACAGAAGTCCAGCATTTCCTGTGTTTCAACCGTCCCGCCCGATCCGGAACTGGTCAACCGCCGCCGCCCCATTGTTAGCAGCACCGGGGTAAAGTCCATCTGATCGGGAATACCTAAACAGCAAAACGTCCCATCCAGCGTGAGCGCCAGCAGGTACGGATCGAGCGAGTGTCGGGCTGAGACGGTATCGAGCATGAAATCAAAGCGATATTTCTGCGCCGCCATCTTGTCAGCATCGGTCGATAAGATAGCCTCATCTGCTCCTAGCGCTAAGGCATCGGCGAGTTTTTGCTCGGAAGTGGTAAATACAACGACATAAGCACCGAGCGCGTGGGCAAATTTGATCGCAATGTGACCCAGACCACCGATTCCGACAATGCCGATCGTCTTTCCAGTTCCAATATTCCAGTGGCGCAAGGGCGACCAGGTGGTAATGCCCGCACACAGCAGCGGTGCAACGCTAGCCGGATCGAGTCCAGCGGGCAGGTGATAGGCAAAATCCGTCTTGACGACATAATCGTTCGAGTAGCCGCCGCGTGTGATGCTGCTGTCGATGCGATCGACACCGCCATAGGTAGTTGTTGGAAATTCGCGGCAATACGATTCCTCATGATTGAGGCACGGTGGACACTTACCGCAGGAATCGACAATATTGCCGACCGCGACGGCATCCCCAACGCGGAATTTTGTGACCTCCGCGCCGATCGCCGTCACTTCGCCGACAAATTCATGACCTGGAACTAAAGGAAAGGAACCCGACCCGCGAATCGCGTGCAAGTCGCTGTGGCAGACCCCACAGAATTGAATCTTCACGGCAATGTCATCCGATCGCAATTCCCGTCGCTCGAATGCCCACGGCACGAGGCGATCGCCCTGGTTGAGCGCAGCCAGCCCATAGGACAGACTCACTGACTGATGTTTTAAAGAAACGTTGCTTGCCATGTCCTTTGTTTCTGCTTCGTGAGTTATCCACCTACGATAGAGCAGCTACGATTAATTGACTAGATGGCATAATCAGCATACAGTCATGAAATCTATGCAGCAATGAAGCGTGACGAACTGAACGACTTAGCCGCTTTCGTGGTAGTTGCCGACGAGATGAGCTTTACGCGCGCCGCGTCAAAACTGGGCATGTCCCCCTCTGCCTTAAGCCATGCGATGAAGACGCTTGAAGTACGTCTAGGTCTGCAATTGCTGGTGCGAACGACTCGGAGCGTTTCCACCACTGCGGCGGGCGAGCGACTGCTCAAAACCTTACGCCCTGCGTTTGAAGACATTCACGCTGCTTTGAGCGCTCTGGACGGGTTGCGCGACCAGCCCGCCGGAACCGTGCGAATCACCACACCGAGACACGCGGCGGTC
>CADCWO010000032.1 GCA_902806435.1 uncultured Synechococcales cyanobacterium
CCCCTTAGACCTAGCCAGTGGAGATGTTGCTCCGGTTGCTCTGACGGCTCCTGCGATTCACGCCTAAGCCGCAACTATCTCCTAGCACCTGCTAGTTCAAAGCGTCCCCTGAGTCAGGGGACGCTTTTTAACATTAGAACAAAGAGATCTGCCTCAGAGCATGAGTGCATCTAGTTGCTAAAGGCAGTCAAACAACTTGCCGCGACGAAATCCGGTGCAGAGGTAAACAAAGCACACAAGAAAAGGTGATGAAATATGAAAAAATAGCGGTTATCTTCAAATTGATGAACAAGATTTCCCAGTCAGGTAACGCTAGCTTCTGAATTGAGGTTGCTAGGCAGTAAACCATCCAGTAAGCAAAGCACATCCTGAATAGTATGCGCTCTGTTGCCTCGGTGTCATTGCTCTGAGAAGGTTTTGGCTCATGCAGTAGGTAAAGACCTGCAATAGAAGCAAAGAAAGAAACAATCAATAAATAATCGTGCCAAAAGAGGTTAGGCATGACTGTACCTTGAGGTAGATTAAGAGCTTCAACCAAATAAGTCTAAAGGACTAAGTGTCCTTGGATACAATAATCCTTACAAATTGCAATAACGTGATTCACTGGGTGAATGCTGTTGAGGACGTCATGCACAAAATTGAAGCAGAGCGAATTTTCTGGGCTGCGCGCAATCTACCCTGAGACGAAAGTGCCAGCCTGCGAAGAGCAGAGGGAATCAAGACCAGCCAGAGCGCGATCTCAGCAACCCTAGGCAATCTAGGTTTACTCTGGCACCTGAAGTGAAGCTGATTGTGTAATAGTATCCTGTCTGCTCCAAAGCTCTTGGGAAGCTATCAGGTTGTTGCTCCAGGTTGAGCCAGGAGCTGTAGTTGAGACCATAGCTGCCAGCAACTGGTAAGGGTCAACTTTAAACGGTAAGCGATGGATATCTGAATTTTGGGCACAAGCAACTTTAGCAGCAGTTTCTAAATCCTCTAGAGTAGCAGTTGCTAAACCCAGGTCTCCTAGAGTGGTAGGCAAACCAATCTCGGCGTAGAACTTCAACAACTGCTGACGGGCTGTTGCTGCCAAGTTACTATTTTGCAGCATTTCTTCTAAGCGAAGCTGCACCAGAATCCCATAGGCTACTTTTTCACCGTGCAAACTGCTGTGACTCACTGGTAAATGGGTAAGCCCATTGTGGACCGCATGGGCAGCAACAGTACGACACTGGGCTCCCCCCAAACCTCCAATCACTCCTGCTAGAAGCACTGTCGCATCCACAACTTCTTGCCAAGCTGAGCTGCCAGGTTGCTCAAGGGCAGCAGCCGATTTTTGCAAGAGGATATCTCGCAAGACCCGCGCTTGTTGCACTGCAGCAATGATCAGGGTTTGCTCAGACGTAGCACTACTTACAGAAGCTTCATACCACTTTGCTAGGGCATCACCGATTCCGGCAACTAGCATTCGTTGGGGAGCGGTCTGGACCAGGCCGTAGTCCAAGAGCAGCAAGTCTGGGCAACTGGAAAGACTTACATCGTAGTGAAAGGCCCCAACCTGGGAGTAAACGTTTGAGAGGGCAGTCCAAGCAGCACAGGTCGCTGCAGACGTGGGAACTGTCACTACTGGCAGCTTGCACTGGTGGGCTACCAGCTTTGCTGTATCCAAAGCTTTGCCACCACCAATGCCAATCACTAGATCTGCTTGGTGATCGCAAACCGCTTGCCGCAAGACCTGTAAACTGCTCTCACTGCAATTAGGACTATAGACAGCGGTTGACAGGCAAAGGTGTTGCTGCTCCAGGGCTGGATGCAGCCAGGCTTGTGCTGTTTCTTGGGTTTGTTCGCCACTAATGACCAAAGGTTGCTTGCCCAAGGCTGCGATCGCGCCGCCGCAGTTGGCAAGCACATCTACCCCTCGGATCACTTGCCGAGGAGCTACAGCTAAAGAGCGATAGCCAGAAGTCGGGGTTACAGGATCAGATGTTGGGGTAGACATGGAGCAATATCTATTCAGTGTGTAGCTTTATGAGATCATCCGGCTTTGGCCTGAGACTGGGGCAACCGAGCAAGGCTCTCTTGGAAGATCGTTGTTTCCATCTGTGGATCATCACGTAACAACAGCGATCGCTTAATCTGTCCTAGGTAGAGGGGTTCGGAAATACCAGGTTCTGGGTGAAGGATGGTGCGGGCGCGGATGGTTAGTTGCTGATCACCCCGGCTCAAGCGGCCGGGAGAAAATAAATCATTAGCAGCTTGACGTAGGGTAGCAGATAGTTCGGTCTCTGTAATTTTGGGCGGCAGGGCAATCACAACCTGAGTCACCCCGGAATCATACACCCTTGAAAACCGCATAGCCCCCGGAATCACCGTGCGGGTAATCGGCACTAAACTTAAAGCTAACAATCCGGCACTCACAACTCCCAGTAATCCTGTCGCCCCCACTAAACGGAAACGGATGCCCCACTTGAAAATAAATCCTAAAATTACTAGAGCTGCACAGGCAAGGGTAGCAATCCCTACCCATTCACCAGCAATCAGAAAATTCGTGCCTGTCTGCATTACTTAAGACTCATTACTAACGTACTCAGGTGTTTCACTATGAGCTAGCTCTAGGGCGGCTTTCAAGGTATGCCACGTTAAGGTGGCACATTTAATCCGCACAGGAAACTGGGCGACGCCCTGCATCACATTTAATTTTCGTAACTCTTTAGGAAACTCTGCTTCCCCTTTCATCATCGCCTGAAAGCGTTGAATCATCTCCAAAGCCTCTTTGACACTTTTGCCGCGCATCGCATCGGCCATTAGGTCAGCAGAAGACATCGCGATCGCGCAGCCTTCTCCTTCAAATTTGACATCCTGGATATGATTGCCCGCTTCATCAAGCTGTAAAGTCAAATCAATTGTGTCACCACAGGAGGGATTATGACCCCGCTGGTGGCGGTGGACAGGGCTGGTTTTACCACGATTCCGTGGCTTTTTGTAGTGCTCTAAAATGACTTGTTGATAAAGATTCCGTAGGTTATCCAGAGACATGTTGGGCTAACTAGACGTTACTTATCTTAATCCTAACCTTCTGGCGACCACCACTGCCCGTGAATTCAGCGATCTAGAGCAATTCTTGATTGCATGGGATACAGTTTAGCCTGTAGACCTAAATTCGATGCTCATGAAAGCATACTCCGTTGACCTCCGCCAGAAAGTTATTGACGCCTACAATCAGCAAGAAGGGTCACAACGCCAACTTGCCAAGCGATTCCGAGTCAGTTTGAGCTTTATCCAAGACTTGTTAAAGCGCTATCGTAGCGACGGCACGATTGAACCTAGAGCCCACGGAGGTGGTCGTTCGGCCACGTTCAACCCAGAGCAACGAGCAAGGGTGGCTCAGTTAGTTGCAGCGACGAATGATGCGACCTTGGAGGAATTGTCTGTCCAAGTTGAACAACACATTGGGGTGCAGGTGAGCCGGGCCACCATGGGTCGGGTTGTCCAACAGCTCAACTTAACTTGGAAAAAAAACTCTACACGCAACTGAGCGAGATAGTGAGCGAGTGCAACGGCTACGAGTGCAATACTGGCAAGTGATTGGGCAAGTGAGGTTGGAGGACTTGGTGTTTGTGGATGAAACGGGCTCCAACTTGGCGATGACTCGCCGCTATGCCCGTTCCCCTAAAGGCACTCGGGCCTATGGTCACTGTCCACAGCAACGGGGCTCCAATGTCACCCTAATTGGAGCGATTGCGCTGCAAGGTATGGTTGGAGCGATGAACTTTCCTGGTGGCACTGATGCCCTTGCCTTTGAAACCTACCTTACCCAAGTATTGCTACCGAACCTTTGGCCAGGGGCATGTGTGGTCATGGACAATCTTCCCGCTCACAAGGTTGCAAGGGTTCGGGAAATAATTGAAGATGTTGGAGCGCGATTGGTCTACCTTTCGCCCTACTCGCCAGACTTTAATCCCATCGAAAACTGCTGGTCTAAAGTGAAGCAGTTTCTGCGTTCTAGAGCGGCCCGTACCTATGCCGAGTTAGACCAAGCCATCACAGATGCTTTAGCAGCACTGACTAATCGGGACATCATAGGGTGGTTTACCCATTGCTGCTACTGTAGTGCATCCAATTGAGAATTGCTCTATCATCTGCTCACGGTGCAGGAGGAGCCTGAGCTCGACTGTTTTGGACCTGTCCGCCAACGCATTCGTGCTAGTAAGGCATAATCCGGGGGCAAGGAGCAGACTATTTAGCCTACGCACTACTGGATGCCTTAATTGATGGCTTCTTCCCGGTACTGGAAATTTATGGTGAGCGAATCGAGGCATTAGAAAATGAAGTAGTGGAAAGCCCAACGCGGCAGACATTGGAAAAAATTCATCAGATAAGGCGAGAACTGCTGAGCCTCTGCCGCTCTATTTGGCCCCAGCGGGATGCGATTAATAGCTTAATCCGAGATGGTTACGAGCTGATTAGCCGCGAGGTGCAGGTGTACCTGCGAGATTGCTATGACCATATCATCCAGCTTTTAGATATGGTTGAAACCTATCGAGAGCTAGCTTCTAGCTTGATGGATGTTTACCTGTCTTCTGTCAGTAACAAAATGAGCGAGGTAATGAAGACGCTGACCGTAATTTCCACGATTTTTATTCCCCTGACTTTTGTTGTCGGAATCTATGGGATGAATTTTAATCCCCAGGTTTCACCCTTGAATATGCCGGAGTTGAACTGGTATTGGGGCTACCCGCTGGTTTGGGCTGTCATGCTAGCAATCGCCGCTGGTTTAGTCTCCTTTTTCTGGCGACATGGTTGGTTTAGTAACTTCTCCACCTTGAAAAAAAGATGATGATTGGACCATGAGCCAACATTTTCAGTGGAACCGGGCTTAGGCCTCCGGCCCAAGCTATGGCTTGCTCCTGGGCAGTGGGTTGTGGGTGGTTTGGACTTGGTGGCCCTGGTGGCAGGCGGCCCAACGCACCCCTGACATGATTATCGTGCTAGGGGGTGGTATCCGCCGGGAAATGGCTGCTGCCCAACTGGCTCAGATTCATCCCCCCTTACCAGTGATTATCTCCTCTGGTTCAACCTATCCCTGTCTCTACCGGGTTTTTGTTAAAGAAGCGGGAGTCGATTGGCGGCGAGTTACCGTTGACTTTCGAGCTGTGGATACGCTGACAAACTTCACAGCTGTGCTACCCTACGTCCAATCTCGCCAACCACGAAAGGTGTTTGTTGTCGCTACAGAAGGCCACTGGCCACGGGCAGCCGCGTTAGGTTGGCTGATCTGGGGTAGCCGCGGTATTGCCATGGAACCAGTCTTGATTAAGGGGGTTGGGCACGAAGAATCTTGGGGTAAAACCTTGGTCGATAGCTTACGGGCGATCGGCTGGCTGGCGCTAGGCAATAGGATGGTTGATCATCTATATCACTCCCCCACCTATGTAGAGACTCAAAAACAATTGCGCTCTTCGCGTTGTGAGATAGGAGAAGCGACTGTACCAGATTTTAATTCAGGCCCACTTTGGCCCAGCGAATGGAATAACCAGTAGGCTACACTCAGACGCGTTAACCTGGGAGTTAATGCTTAACCTTCAGCATAACCAGTCATTCCAGACCTTACCCTCCGCTATGTCCAAGTCTTACCTTGATGTCGAAAATAATGGTCACAAGTCTTTTGAACTGCCGGGAGCACGACCTCACTACACCCCCGATCGCCCCGGGCAGGTAGAGCATATTTTTCTGGATCTAGACTTAGATATTCTTAATCAAAGCTATCAGGGCACTTGCAGCCTCCGGCTTAAACCTGTGCGCAGTGGCATTGACCAGTTAACGTTGGACGCTGTCAACCTCAACATCCAATCCGTCAAAATTGGCAAAACCAAGCAAGCCTTTGACTACGACGGCGAACAATTGCAGATTCACCTCAAACAGCCGACCCATTTAAATAGACCAATCACCCTGGAGATCGCCTACGCCGTCGAAAACCCCCAGCGGGGGATTTATTTTATTGGGCCAACAAAAGACTATCCGAATAAGCCGGTCCAGGTCTGGACGCAAGGTGAAGATGAAGACTCCCGGTTTTGGTTTCCCTGTTTTGACTATCCGGGACAACTAGCAACCTCAGAAGTTCGGGTGCGGGTGCCTAAGGAATACACGGCGATCTCCAATGGGGAACTGATAGAAACCATTACCGATGGAGACAACAAGATCTACCACTGGATGCAAAAACAAGTTCATCCCACCTACCTGATGACATTAGCAGTAGGTGACTTTTCGGAAATTCGCGATGATTGGCAGGGTATACCCGTCATCTACTACGTAGAAAAAGGCCGGGAGGAAGATGCCCGGCGCACTATGGGTAAAACGCCCCGGATGATCGCGTTCTTTAGTGAAAAGTACGGCTATGCCTATCCATTTCCGAAGTACGCCCAGATCTGTGTTGATGACTTCATCTTTGGGGGGATGGAGAACACCTCTACTACGCTACTGACGGATCGCTGTTTGCTAGATGAGCGTGCGGCGATTGATAATCGGACTAGCGAAAGTTTAGTTGCCCACGAGTTAGCCCACCAGTGGTTCGGCGATTTGGTGGTGATCAGGCACTGGTCCCACGCTTGGTTAAAAGAAGGCATGGCGTCCTATTCTGAGGTGATGTGGACAGAACAGGAGTATGGCTCGCAAGACGCCGCCTATTATCACTTGAATGAAGCCCGTAACTACTTTGCGGAAGACAGCAGCCGCTACCGCCGTCCGATTGTCACCCATGTCTACCGGGAAGCGATTGAACTTTACGATCGCCACCTCTACGAAAAAGGGGCTTGTGTCTACCACATGATCCGGGCCGAGCTGGGGGAGGAGTTGTTTTGGCGCTCCATCCACACCTTTGTGCGGGACAACGCTCACAAAACGGTAGAAACTGTTGATTTGCTGCGGGCGATTGAAAAGGCCACTGGGCGTAATCTTGCCTTTCTCTTTGATCAATATGTTTACCGAGGTGGGCATCCAGAGTACAAGGTTGCCTATACCTGGGACGGCGACAGCCAGCTTGCCAAGATCACGATTACGCAAACCCAGGCTAAAGAAGGCAATCGTAAGGAGCTGTTTGACCTGAAACTGCCAATTGGTTTTGGTTACGCTCAAGCGGGTCACGTTAAGGGGCAGTTGCCAGAATTAAAAACCTTTACCCTACGGGTGCACGAGCGGGAGCAAAGCTTCTACCTTCCCTTGGCGGAAAAACCACAGTTCATTAGCTTTGATGTCGGTAATTACTTTCTGAAGCAGGTGACGCTAGAGTACCCACTACCGGAACTAAAGGCTCAACTGCAATTCGACCCTGACCCGGTATCGCGCATTCATGCTGCTGAGGCGCTTGGAAAAAAAGGGGGACTAGAAGCCGTTAACTGCCTCTCTACGGCCCTCCAATCAGACCCATTTTGGGGGGTGCGGGCGGAAGTTAGCAAACAACTAGCCGAGATCAAGCTGGATCAAGCGGTGGCTAGTTTGATCTTAGGCTTAAGAGATCAAGATGCCAGAGTGCGTCGGACTGTAGTGGAAACACTGGCTGGTATCAAAACTAATGAGAGCTACAAGGCACTTAAGCCCCTGGTCGAAAAAGGCGACCCCAGTTATTACGTAGAAGCAGCAGCAGCACGGGGGCTAGGAGCGATTGCTGCTTCCAACCTGGATATCAAGGAAGATAAGGCCTTGAAGCTGCTCAAATCTCTGCTGAAAAAAGCGAGTTGGAATGAAACCATTCGATCTGGAGCGATCGCTGGCCTGAGCCAAATGAAGACCTCCGAAGCCGCGCTGAACCTAATCCTGGAACATACAGCTTCTGATGTGCCTCAAGCCTTGCGTTTGGCAGCAATTCGGGCCTTAGGAACTATTTCTACAGGTCAGAGCGGGGCTAACCTGGAGCGAATTCTAGCCCGTCTGGAAGAGCTTTCACGCGAAACCTTCTTCCTGACTCAAGTATCAGTTGCTTCTGCTCTAGGACAAATGGAAACTATCAAGGCGATCGCTGTTCTGCGCGCTTTAGCTGGACAAACCCCTGACGGACGGGTGCGCCGGATTGCTGAAGAAGCAATTGAGGGCGTCCAAAAACGGGCCGGGTCCGATCAAAATGTCAAACAACTGCAGCAAGAGCTTGATCAGCTGAAGCAGGACAACCAGGAACTTAAAAGCCGCTTAGAAAACCTAGAAGCAAAGTCCAGCCAACAGCAGTTTGCCTAGAATGCTCCCTCAAAGGCTAATCAGCGATTTCTAGCAGCTCTGAACTAGAAATTCCCGCCCAATGTAAAACTGGGCGAAGAACTAGGGGGCTAATCTAACCGAAAACTGCTGCACGCACTACTGCAACAGAATTTGATAGCCCCATTCGCCAGGATACGTTACGCTCTGCGAGAGTAGTATTCAATGACCAACAGCTCATTGATCTGTAAGGCAACCCACTCACGTTCAGCTACACCATTAACCCGGGCAGTCATTTTGTTTTTGTCAAACTCCAGGTGGGTGGGGATGTTTGCGAGGCCAGGAAATTGTAAGTTAGCTTCTACGAGCTGACGGGAATTATCCCGTGGTCTCACACTGATCACATCCCCTGAGCGGCATTGGTAACTAGCAATGGACACAACGCGATCGTTTACCGTTATGTGTCCATGATTCACAAGTTGGCGAGCAGCTGGAATTGTAGGAGCCATCCCCAAACGGAAGATGGTGTTATCTAAGCGCATCTCCAGTAGCTGCAGCAGCACTTGCCCAGTTGAGCCGCTAACGCGGCGAGCTCTGCGCACGTAGCGAACGAGTTGTCTTTCTGTTATGCCGTAGTTAAAGCGAAGCTTTTGCTTTTCTTCTAGTTGAATTGCAAACTCTGAGCGTTTCTTACGGGCTTGGCCGTGTTGGCCTGGGGGATAGGCGTGTCTGGCAGCCTTACGGGTTAAACCCGGCAAATCTCCCAAACGGCGCACTACTCTGAGGCGCGGGCCTCGATATCGCGACATGCAGCTTCCTCTCTTTTTCTCGTAAAATCTAGTCAGAACCTCCAGTATAAACCCTGAAAAGTCTCAGTTCAAATAGCAGAGCTAGCCTACAAGTATGGGAGTTGTAAAAGCACTGATCCTGACTTTGATTCGAGGTTACCGGAATTTTATTTCTCCGTGGCTCTTATCGACTTGCCGCTATCAGCCGACCTGCTCTATGTATGCCCTAGAAGCAGTCGAACGATTTGGACCTTGGCGAGGGTGCTGGCTAGCGATTCGCCGCATAGTACGGTGCCACCCATTTAGTAGCAGTGGTTATGATCCAGTACCTCCTTTACTATCATTACCAGCAACAGGTACAGAAAATAAGGAAAGTAAAAGTGATTAAGCGTAGGGCAAGAGCCCGCTACTCTACCTGGAATTACTTCTCAATGGACCGTTGTTTGATTTGTCGCCACGCTGGGGGGTTGGATTGTTCGTCCTTTTTCTCGGTTTCTTCACACCCTTCGATTCTGGACTTTTCTTAGGTTTTGTTGGTTGCTGCCTAGCTTCAGGTGGTGTTACTAAGGCAATTGGCGTTCCATCGATAATGGCTAGATTATGCCCGTCACGTTCACACTCAAAATCGTAAAAATGACCAACGGCATCGGGTGGCACAAAGCCCTCAAGGCGGATCAACACATCTTTTGCACTAGGTGCTTTCCGGTTACGTCTAACTTTAACGACCACAAAACCTACCTTGTCATCCCGCTGAATGACTTCGCCGCGAATTGAGAAGAACCCATCACCAGTAGGCGGCTCATCGGTGTTGGCTTGCTTAAACCCCTTTAACTGAACGCTCATAGCGCTTCTGGTAGGGTATCGCTTTGGATAAACCACCCATAATTGTTCTTGGCTGAGGTCAACATACTTGTCCACATAGGGTTGCAGCCATCCCATAAAAGCTGGGATCTCTGTTCCATCCGGGGTAATTAAGGTTCCTCGGTTAGGGTTGTCTTCACCGGGTATGTAGCGGCCTTGGATCAAGCCAATGGCACGATACTCAAGCGGATGGCTGGGTGGCTCAATAGGATGGGTCTCTGGGTTAGCCATTGCTTCAAGTCCTTGCCAGTAGGGGATAGCGGTTTCGCAACGCTCAAGCGGCTGTAACTCTTTGGACCTTGAGTGCTGGGGCTAAAACCACAGACCTTGATCGTGTCCTGGTAAACGAGTTACATTACTAGGGGTTCAATTTTCAGGGTGCCCCGCCAGGGCCGATTAATAAACATAGCCTCAGAATCAAAAGCACAAGATTTATGGGGAAGGGCTACAAGGGCCAGGTCTGAAACGATACCTTGATTAGAGAAGTAGGTTTTGGTATTTCAGTATCGAAAATTTAGCCTGATGAATTATGGCTGACTAGCAAAGCCTGTTAGGGGAAGAGTAGTCCTACGGCCTTGTATTTCATAGAGTAGAGTCTAACCCTAGCTCTGTTCATTGGCGCTGTAGAACAGTTATTTCGTGTGGTTCAATAACTTTTTGAGTTGCGCCAAGAATGAATCCAGTTTCTTACCTTGTTAATTCCAGTTTGTTCAAAGATAATCTCGATTTTCCAGGCTAAAAACCGCTCATCTCTTACTCCTTCTTCTAAAGAATAGTTTCGTTCTCTGTTACAAGTTGGAAAAAGATATTTCAGTTTGTTTAGTCAGCATCATTAGATTTTTAATTTCAGTTTTTTGAATTTCAAGGTGAACTAGTACCAGAGACTGTGGCAATCTAGTAATACGGGGGGCGTAAGGATGATGTAATTTTTGGTTTCATAGCCCCATGAAAGACCAACACCAGATTGCTGCACTCAACGATCAGTTTCGTCGCGGAGATGCCAGTTTAGGGCTATGGGTGACGACAACAGGTATTGATAGCTTGTCCCATGACCGGAAGCAAGATTTAATGCAAGCGGTGCGAGACTACAAAGATTTCACCGAGGATAATGATCCCTATGGTGAACATGATTTTGGTGTTGTCAAGTGGGCAGGAAGCGAGTACTTTTGGGAAATTATTTGTTATGACAAGGGTTTACAGCATTTATCTCCTCATCCTGAGAATCCTAGCCTCACAACTAGAGTTCTCACTTTAATGCTGGCAGAGGAGTACTATACAACAACCGTTGATGGTCACCCAACGCAGGAGCAAACAACGTTAAACCGCATTAGAAGTGCTGTTTTACCCTGAGGCTAGCTGAGTAAATCATCACTGTGCTTGGCAGTTTGGGTGAGCTAGATGATTAAGGGTTAGGGACTAAAGTGAATTAGAGCTTCAAGGGAAGCTAAATGCCGTACCTGCCCTTCAGGGTTCTCACCATCTAATCGGCTTGTTACGCTAAAAATTGGACTTATTAATACTGACTATGCCTGGATTGAGCAATCCCACCGCCACAATTGCATTTCCCTTAACAGCAATCATTGGGCAAGCGGCGATTAAGTTGGCATTGCTGCTGGCAGCGGTTGACCCACAACTGGGTGGTGTGGTAATCGCCGGCCGCCGGGGTACCGCTAAATCTGTGATGGCGCGAGCGCTCCATGCTTTATTGCCCCCGATTGAAGTGGTCAAGGATTCCCTGAGCAATTGTGACCCGGGTTGCCCTCAAGAGTGGGATGATCAGACTTTGGCTGAGCTTGCTGCGGGTCAGATCTCGATAGTTGACGGACAACCTATGCCTTCCACCGAAGTGGTTCCGGCGCCCTTCATCCAGCTTCCCTTAGGAGTTACAGAAGATCGGCTTTTGGGTTCAGTTGATGTCGAGCAATCTGTAAAGCAAGGAGAGACGGTTTTCCAACCGGGGCTGCTGGCGGCAGCACACCGGGGTGTACTCTACGTCGATGAAATTAACCTCCTGGATGATCAAATTGCTAACCTGCTACTGAGCGTGCTGACGGAAGGGCGCAATCGTATTGAGCGCGAAGGGATTAGCTTTCAGCATCCCTGCCGTCCCCTACTGATTGCCACCTACAACCCGGAAGAAGGGACGTTGCGCGAACATCTGCTGGACCGGATTGCGATCGCCTTATCTGCAGATGCCGTTTTGGGGGTGGATGAGCGAGTTGAGGCTGTAACGCAAGCAATAAATTATGCCAGTTCACCGGCCGCATTCCTCGCCCAGTATGCTGAAGACTTAGATAGCCTGAAAACGCAAATTCTCCTCGCCCGCGAGTGGCTCAAAGATGTTCAGATCCAGCACGAGCAAATTGCCTATCTAGTGGATGAAGCCCTGCGCGGTGGTGTTCAGGGTCATCGGGCTGAACTGTTTGCCTTGCGAGTTGCCAAAGCCCATGCTGCTTTAAATGGACGCACAATGGTCGATGCCGAAGATTTGCGCCGGGCCGTGGAGCTGGTGATTGTACCGCGTTCAACAATTGTCCAAGCCCCGCCCCCAGAGCAACCTACGCCACCGCCACCGCCACCTCCGCCCAGTAACGATGCTGAGCCGGAATCCGAGCAAGAGGAGGAGCAGGACGAGAATCCAGAGCAGCCGGAGGAACCACCAAGCATTCCGGAAGAGTTTGTCTTCAATCCTGAGGGGATAATCCTCGATTCCTCTGTGCTTTACTTTGCCCAGTTAGCCCAACGCCAGGGTAAATCCGGCACTCGAAATTTTATTTTTTCGGAGGACCGGGGGCGCTATGTGAAGCCGATGCTGCCGCGCGGGCCAGTTCGCCGGATTGCTGTTGATGCCACGCTGCGTGCCGCTGCCCCTTACCAGAAAGCACGCCGCCAACGTCATCCCAGTCGTAATGTAATCGTAGAGCAGGGAGATATTCGCAGTAAGCGGTTGGCCCGTAAAGCCGGTGCTTTGGTTGTGTTTGTGGTGGATGCCTCTGGCTCGATGGCTCTCAACCGGATGCAGTCGGCTAAAGGAGCGGTGCTAAATTTACTCACCCAGGCTTACCAAAACCGGGATCAAGTGGCGTTGATTCCCTTTCGTGGCGAACGCGCCGAAGTTTTACTACCCCCTACACGCTCGATTGAAGCAGCGCGGCGACGGTTAGATTTACTGCCCTGCGGCGGTGGCTCACCCCTAGCCCACGGTCTTACCCAAGCGGTTCGAGTTGGTGTTAATGCGCGGCAGTCTGGAGATGTTGGTCAGGTTGTACTCGTTGCGATTACCGATGGTCGCGGAAACATTCCTTTATCCCGCTCTTTAGGAGAACCACCGGCAGCTGAAAAACCAGATATTAAGGGGGAGTTACTCGATATTGCTAGTAGAATTCGAGCCTTGGGGCTAAAACTACTAGTAATTGACACCGAAAATAAGTTTATTTCTACGGGGTTTGCCAAAGAACTGGCAGAACGCGCTGGAGGCCGGTATCACCACTTGCCTAAAGCGACAGATCAGGCGATCGCAGCGGTGACTCGCAATGCTTTGAACTAAGCGCCAGTCTGGGATGCGCGGGTGAGATAGTAACTTCACTAGCATCAATCAGAGTCGAGACTTGACTGCTCCAACTCACGCTTAATCCGCCGCTCATGTTCCATCTGAGAACGCTAACCCACAAGTGCATTTCTAGTAGATTTAGATATTCCATACTGACTCAAGCTCAACAACAAATCGCAACATGGGGCGGAGTATCATATTTACCACTACTGTAATCTGTCGTGGTTTTTGGTCTAGACGATAATATTAATAATTCACTGCAGAAGCTAGTTTAGTTGTAGTTCTACTTATAGGGTTGCCAAAATGCTTTCCACCCCAAGCTCCCCTGCTATTGACCTATCTCGCATCCGGCCAGAGATTCAAGCATTACAGGCAAGCCTAGTGGAGTGGCGCAGACGGCTGCATCAACGACCGGAACTAGGCTTTAAAGAGCAGCAAACAGCTGAATTTATTGCCCAAAAACTACGGGAATGGGGCGTGGAGCATCAAATAGGAGTTGCTCAGACTGGCGTTGTAGCTATTCTTCAGGGTAACCGGCCTGGACCCGTGTTGGGCATCCGGGCAGATATGGACGCGCTACCTGTGCAGGAGGAGAATGTAGTACCTTACCGCTCCCAGCACGATGGAGTGATGCACGCCTGTGGTCATGATGGGCATACGGCGATCGCTCTTGGAACAGCCGGCTATCTCGCCCAGCACCGTGACTTTGCCGGAACGGTTAAGTTGATTTTTCAACCGGCTGAGGAAGGGCCGGGGGGAGCCAAACCGATGATTGAGGCAGGGGTATTGGAGAATCCTGCCGTGGATGCGATTATTGGTCTGCACCTGTGGAATAACTTACCCCTTGGAACTGTGGGAGTACGCAGTGGCCCGCTGATGGCTGCTGTGGAACTATTTCGCTGCAAAATATTGGGTAAAGGTGGGCATGGAGCAATGCCTCATCAAACCGTAGATGCGGTTGTCGTCAGTGCCCAAGTAGTAAATGCCCTGCAAGCGATCGTGGCGCGGAATATGAATCCCCTCGATGCCGCTGTCGTTACTGTAGGGGAGCTTCATGCTGGGAGCGCCCACAATGTGATTGCCGGGGCGGCGCAAATGAGTGGCACCGTGCGCTACTTTAACCCGGCCTTAGCGGATGTGCTGTCTCAGCGAGTTGAGCAGGTAATTGCTGGGATTTGCCAGACCCACGGTGCCACTTACGAGCTGGATTACTGGCATCTGTACCCTCCCGTATTAAATGACCAGAGGATAGCTGAGCTAGTGCAGTCAGTTGCGCAAACCGTAGTTGAGACGCCAGCCGGGGTGGTGCCGGAATGCCAGACGATGGGTGGTGAAGATATGGCTTTCTTCCTCCAGGCAGTACCGGGTTGCTACTTCTTTTTAGGGTCAGCCAATCCTCAGCGTGGCCTGGCTTATCCCCACCATCATCCCCAGTTTGATTTTGATGAAGCAGCATTGGGTATGGGGGTAGAAATGTTTGTTCGCTGCGTTGAGCAGTTCTGTCGGTAAGGGACAATTTACCTAGCTAGAAAAGAATTAGCCCACCCGTTAGCGACCTTGTGGCAGCACCTCAGGTAATCTTTTTAGGAGCTGGTCATTCTGTTTGACAAACGCCAGGGCTTTCGGTAAATCAATTGTCACAGTATTACTGGGATAAGCTTCTAGAAAACTAATCACGCCCAGACCTCTAGGGGAAGCAGCTCCCAGGACTAATCCTGCCCGCAGCGCTTGAATCCCAGCATCATCACCTCGCTCAATCACTTCCGCCACTTGTGTCAGGGCCTGTTTGCCGTAGTCTGCCCTCACCAACCTGTCTACTGCCACCACATCGAGGGGAAGCTTGATTTGCAGCGCAGATTGCACTGTGGTGCGATTCTCTGAACCGAGACGGCTGAGCAGGCTTTTTAGTTCAGACGAAGTTTCTCCCCGGTCCGCATAAGCCCGAACATCAGCAACTGGTATCGATCGGGTAATCGGGCCATACTTAAAAGCAACGTTTTGCGCCGCCACGCTTGGCTTCATAGGCAGGACAGCATTCCAGGCCAAGAATGACCCTGATAGCCCAAATAACAGACAAGATAGACGATGAAGCATAAATCGATTTTTCAACTAATGCAAACAGTACCGCTATCTTAGAGGATTGCGGTCATCCTTGCTTGACCGCAGTTGGAGATACCTTGAGAAACTGAGCAATGCGCTGAACTGCAATTTCCAGCACCTCTGGATCTTGGACTAAAGCAAAGCGGACGTAGCCTTCTCCAAATTTGCCAAAGCCAGCGCCTGGAGAAGCCGCTACCCCAGTGGTAGCAACCAGTTGGGTACAAAATTCTATTGATTTGTCTGCCCAGTGCTCTGGTAGCTGAGCCCAGACATACATGGTCGCTAAAGGGGTAGGAACCTGCCAACCAATTTGGTGTAAAGCATTGACAAAGGCATCCCGCCGCTTCTGAAAAGTTTCAATAGTTGGTATAACGCTTTCTAAAGGAGCGTTGAGGGCTGCGATCGCCCCGTTCAACACACCCTGGTACTGGTTGAAATCCACAGCTGCCTTCACCTGCCGCAAAGCGCGGATCAAGGCCGGGTTGCCGATCGCATACCCCACACGAAAGCCGCCCATATTGTAGGACTTCGACATGCTGAAGAACTCAATTGAAACTTCTTTGGTGGGGTCAGCCTGTAGTACTGAGGGCACAGACGTGCCATTAAATGCTAAGTCAGCATAGGGAAAGTCATGCACTAACACTAAATTGTGTTCTCGGCAGAAGGCTACGGCTGCTTCAAAAAAAGATAAGGGAGCAATCGCGGCTGTTGGATTGTGGGGATAGCTCAGTACCATCATCCGTGCTTGGGCCAGGACGGGTGTGGGAATCTCCTCAAAAACAGGTAAGAAATCGTGTTCCGCCCTTAAGGGCATTGGATAAACCTGCCCCCCAGCCAGGTACACCCCGCCAGCATGGGAGGGATAACCAGGGTCTAAAAGCAAAGCAAAATCACCGGGGTTTAAAACCGCTAGGGGCAGATGAGCTGTCCCTTCTTGGGAACCAATTAGAGGCAGTACTTCTGTTTCTGGGTCAACCCGTAAGCCAAACCGCCGTTGATACCAGTCAGCCGCTGCGCGGCGAAACGCCTGAGTGCCATGAAAGAGTAAGTAGCCGTGGGTTGCTGGGTCGGTCAAAGACTGAGCAATCACGGCCAGAATTGATTCGTGCACGGGTAGGTCAGAGGAACCCAGGGACAAATCAATCAGGTCTTGCCCGGCTGCGCGCGCTTCTGCCTTGGCCTGGTCCATGTCAGCAAAAACATTGAACTGCAGGGGCTTTAATCGTTCAGCAAATTGCATGGGGCGTTGTCTTGGAGAGGCTATAAGAACAGTCTCCTATGCTTGTTTAGGAGAATTGCAAAATGGATAAGCAATATCTTACTGCCTAGGGCCGGTCTAGCTCTTCTCTCAGTTTCTTCAGTTCCAGATCTTCAGCAGTTGGATTGGCAGCCGGTAGAGCTGATTGGGCAGAGGTTGCTGGACCTAACAATCCGGCCTCCCGTTTCATCTCCAGCAGTTCTGCGTCAATATCACTACCCGATTCAAGTTGGGCGAACTGGCTCTCTAGGTCATCCGAGGCCAGCTCCGCCACCGCTTCAGAGCGAGCTTCCATTTGTAATACTTTTTCTTCCATGCGGTCAAAAGCACCCAGGGCACTGGTGGTATCAATACTGCCCATGACTTTGTTGATCTGCTCACTAGCTTTGGCAGCCCGTGCGCGCGCCCCCAGCATCTCCTTCTTGGTTTTAGCCTCTGACAGCTTACTCTCCAGGGCAGTTAAGTTACGCTTTAGGCTTTCTACCTGGGTACTCTGTTGCGTCAACTGCGCCTGCATTCCGTTGGCTGTTTCGGCAAAGGTCTTGCGCCGGGTGAGTGCCTCGCGTGCTAGATTCTCATCCCCTTTTTGCAGGGCCAATTGAGCCCGCCGCTGCCACTCGTTGGATTGGGTTTGTGCCTGGTTGTGCTGCTGTTGCAAGCGCTTTTGAGAAGCGATCGCTTGGGCAACAGCCTGCCGCAACTGCACCAGATCCTCCTGCATATCAATGACAGTCTGCTCTAAGATCTTTTCTGGGTCCTCGGCAGAGCTGACAACAGCATTGAGATTGGACCTCACCACCCGGCTAACGCGGTCAAATAATCCCATAACTCTTTCCTTTAAGCGCGTTTAGTGTTGCTTCACGAGACTCCTTGCTTTAGCCTAGCTGATCTCTCCCCATTGAGCAGTTAGAATTTACGCTTTTGTCTCTATCTTTAGTAAAGCAGGACCTTCTAGCTAGTGGGATCGCACTAGCTGAGGTTTTCTTGAGCCGGTGCCAGTTTGCCTACTTTCTCTCTAGGTTTAAGCACTTCTAAGTCGGCCTAGAGCTTGGTGGTAACTTTTCGGGTTCCTCTCCTGACAGGGGCGTGGTTGTTTTGATTGCCGTCACTTCACTACCTTTTTCCAGGGCGGCGAACTGCTGATCTAAGTCGTCGTCACTTAGTTCTGCCATCACCTCGGCTTGAGCTTCTAGCTGCTGAACCCGTTCTTCCATCCGATCAAAAGCATTAAGAGGACTTCTTCCGTTGACACGACCTAACGTTTCATGTAGGTTCTGGGAAGCCTGAGCGGCTTTGGCGCGGGCAATAAATAGGTCTTTGCGGGTTTTAGCTTCTGCAATCTTGGTTTCTAGGCCAGTCATGCTTTGCTTCAGTTTTATGACAACCGCATTTTGTTGTGCTAACTGGGCAGTGATTAGTTTGACCGTCTCTGTGTAAGAACGACGACGGACCAGGGAATCTCGCGCTAGGCCTTCATTCCCCTGCTGGAGGGCCAGTTGTGCCCGTTCCTGCCACTGTTTAGCTAAGGACTGGGACTGGTGCAGTTGGCGCTCAGAACGTTTTGAGGTAGCGATCGCTTGTGCAACGGCTTGCCGCAGTTGGAGTAAATCCGTTTGCATCTCTTGCACGGTCTGCTCTAAGACTTGTTCGGGATCTTCTGCCCTATTGACCACACTATTCAGATTTGACCTCACTACCCGGCTAATGCGGTCAAATAATCTCATTATTAAAGTCCTCTGTTTTTGCTAGAAGCGAGGTTAATTGCAGCCTCTACCCTATCCAGTAGGGTGTGGGGTCGTTAATCCAATAGTACCGCAGCTTTAAATTCAGCTTTAAGGCTGGCGAATTGTTGCAGTAACGCCCTGGCGTTTAAGGGCTTGAACCAGATCCTGGGCGGACTGCTTGTCATTAAAGGCACCGACCTGAATCTGCTTTCCGGCCGGAAAATCACGATAGGCATCTTTGACAACTTTTTGGGTTTGCTGCAGGACTTTCTGACTGGTGTAATTTACGACAACGTTGTAGTAGCCATCGCCTGGTGTAGCAAGCACAGTCCTGGAGGTCACCCGGAGGGGCGAAGGTTGCTTCTGAATCGCTGGCGGTGATGAACGTGCTACTTTTGGAACTGTCGTGGGGATCGAACGGCCTGTAGCTAGTTGTGGAGGATTGAAAGGGGGCGTGATCAGTGGTGTCGGCTGAGGGCTAGACTGCTCCGCTGGAAAAGATTTGAGGTGGCTCAAGTTTGATAAGTCGAGTTTAACAAACTCCTTAGCTGAGAGATCAGGAGCAATGGCTGGCTCGGTAGGTTTTGGCGGAGAACTATGAGCGGTTGGTGAGGGCTTTACTGCACGCCCAGATACTTCTGAGTTAGAGGACTCTAGCCAACTTGGACCAAACAGGCGCGTCTCCAGCATGAGGTAACTTAACACGACACCAGCGAGTAACAGCACTGTTAATGAAGTCCCCCAGGCCGTTAGCAGAACACCGATTAAACTGGATTTCTTTACTGCTTTAGTCGCTTCTAAATGATTGAGCAAGGCTTCCGAAGATTCTAGGTAATCATCAGGGTGTAGGCGGTGGCGGGTTAACTCAAGCAAGCTGGCGTCTTCAACACTAGGCGTTAGGGGAGCCGGAGCTATACCAGCATCCTGAACGCTAAGTTCAGCAGTTTTAGCTGAATTCTGAGCGAGGGCAAGGTTACTAGAGGCCAGAACCTTTGAAGGCTGCTGCGGGACAAGGCCTTGGTGGATTACTGGTGCAGAATCACGCAATGCTCGATCGCTGCGATACTGGGTGAGCGTCGTCTCTAAATCTACATCTAAGCTTCTGAGCACCCCCTGCAAAATTGGATGGAGGGAGGGAAACTTTTGGGAGGGCTGTTGACTCATGACAGAATGCTCCGACAGCGTAGCAACAACTGATGGTTACAAAGAATTAAGGCTTGCAACCTACATGTTGATCTAATACGCTCAATTGACCCAAGAGTATGTTGAAGTTGATCCCCTACTTCATATTCTGTCTATATTGAGTTGAAGATTTGCGATCGCAGGTTCCTAATGCGGTTGTGATGCCGGAATTTTATGGGGAGCAAGAGACTGCTCTAATCGCGGTGTCCCGACAGAATAGGTCACGGCATAGCTGCGGGCTAACAGCCATAGCCACAAACGGGGATGACGAAATTGCAGCGCAGGCTGCAGCCCACGCACCCATTGCGGGAACCAACGACTGCCCACGGCACTAAGTAGGGCGTCTCTTGTAAAGCTCAGGTAACTACCGATCCAGCGCAGGAAATCTTGGGGCCCGACAAGCTGAGCGATCCAGTAGAGTAGCGCCGGGTGAGTCCAAGCTGCTTTCAGGGCCATACGGTTAAAGGGCAGCCAGCCAGCCCGGTCTTTAACAAAGGCAGCCGCTACAGTTGGAGGTTCGGCGGCGAGAATGCCAAAGAAGATGTTGAGCATCGAGTTGAGGCGTTGGGGTGGCAAGAACCGCCCGGTGGGTACCATCATGCCGCGGGAAAATAACCAAGTAACGGCAATATTGCTTTGGTAGGAACGAATTTGCTCTAAGTCAGCCGCTTTCAGCAGATCGTGCTTCAAGGCTGTATCTAGCAAATCGGTCAACCGGGGCAGGTTGCGAATCAAGGAACCAAACCCAGTAAAAACCAAAGGAGATTGGAGGGAAGCCGCATCACCGATCGCCAGCAAACGATCAAAGGCCACGCGGCGGTCACGGCTACTAGTGCTAAAGTGAGCCGGGATATAGCCAAAGGTTGCTTTTTTCCAGCTCAGCCGCTCCATGTCACAGCGGCGGTACTCTGGCAGGATGGCAAAGAAGTCTTCATACATTTCCAGCAGCGAACCGGGATTATCGGGATGGGGTTGATGGTAGTGAAACAGATAAATTGTCAGTTCATCTCCTTCGCCTGGAAATAGTTCCCAAATCAATTGACGGCCTCGAGAGATGTCACCATGGCTATTAAGAACGTCCCCATAGGTAGAGTCCCACATCCCCGGCTCATAACCACCGTCAATCACTGCCCCCACGGTGGGACAAACACTATCAAAGGCTCGGCCTCCGTTGAGTTGCCAAGCGATCGCGGAAGCACTACCCATCGCATCGACAAGCAAGCGACCCGTGACTTGCTGTTCCCGGCCAGTCGGTAAGTGCTTTGCTTGCACCCGCACATGCGTATCGTCGATTACTGCCCGACAGAATTCTGTTTCCTCCCAAATTTCTCCTCCAGCGGCTCGCAGTTTTTCGCCACATAGATGCAGAAGCTTACCGGAATCAAGGGCAACATTGAGGACGGTTGGTGTATGCAAAACGGGGGCTTTTGCCTTAGGAGGATTATTGGCATCAAAAAATTTATTGAACCCATCCTGGTATTCCCGTGCAATCAAACTTTCAAATTCAGTGGGCGTAAACAAGCCAAGATCGATTAAGCTTTGAAACTCAGCCCGCGAAATATTCCACTCCCGGTTCATGCGGCCAAACGGCAAGCGTTCAATTAGCAACACCTGGTAGCCCAGGTGGGCCATTACGGCAGCATGGATCACACCCAAAGCGCCACCCAGATAGATTAAATCGTAGCCGGGCGTATTTCCTTCATTGAGTGTAGAGACGCGAGAAATCACTTCCTGTGGCTGCTGGGGGTGACGAACGCCTTCGCGCCACCGATTTTCCCACCAGTAGACCCGATTAAGATCGGATTCTCCATTGGGTATCTTTTGAAAATATTTGACGGTTAGCGGGTAGTCTTGGGCTAATGCCGTAAAAATAGACTGTTGTGATGAATTAATGGTTGGGGGTACTGGATAGTGATAGGGAAACTGAGCTCGAATTTCGCAGCGCAACTGTTGCAGAATTTGTCGCTCACCGGGAACCCGCTGGCTCCAGCGAAATACCTTTAAGTAAGTGGTGCGCTGTACAGACCAGACAAACACCGACAATTCCCCGACTGGGAATTGGAGGCGGAAGCCGTCAGCCGTGACGACTTTGTTTCCTAACTTGGGTTGAAATTGCTCCTGTAACCAGCTTCTAACGCTGTCAATGGCCTCAGTCGGTACTTCTAAGTAAAGAACTTCTTTCATTTCTGTGAACTATCGTCCTGGATAGATTGACAAGCTTAAAAAATAGGTTATGATGCCGAATATTTTCTTAAAAAATTTACAAATTTCTCATAATTTGCATAAGTCATCATGAATTATCCTATCCCCGCTAGTCCTCAGGAAATTGCTGCTCTGCGGCTAAAACCAGTGAATGAAGAACTAATCATTGCCGCGATCGCCGGTGTTATTAATATTGCCCAGTCTGAGGGGCAATCTTTAGAAGACTTAAGAGAACAGGTTTTGGCCGATGATAGTCTCTTAGACTACTCGACCCGCAGATGGCTCAGTCGCTTAGTCACTCAGGCTTGGGAAACTTTACATCCTGATTACCTCGCTGCTTGAGCAGCCAGTACCGGTTTTACTTTAAGGCTTCACCCTCGATAAGTGGGCCGCTACCACCGCTAACCAGCAGGCTTTAATTAACCCGTTAAAATGTTCCCTACTGGCCAATTAGGGTTTAACCATTAATGCGATTCGGTTCGAGCCGCTGTTTGGTAAGCTGCATCCGATTGGGAAACGGATAGTAGACCCAAAGCCCGTTTCCTGCCTGATGATGGTTGAAGCGATTGGTCTGGCGATCGCCACCTTGGACCTGAGGGGTTTGCCCAAGTTTTAGAGCAGTTTCTAGGACAAGACATCCAGACATTGGGTGACGGAACTCTAGTCGTGCTGCAGCAACTCTATACCCGCTGGCTGAATCCATTCTGCTAGAGGTAAGGTTCTGGGAGAGCTGGCATTGTTGGTGCTCGTCAGCTTGAGTATTAGCTCGATTTTGATTGTTAGGCGGCAACTGCCAGATGAGATCACCCTAGCAATCGCCGTTCTTGGGGCCGTAGGCTTATTGTGCTGCTGAAGCAGGTTTTTTTCTATGCCCGGAGCTAAGGCAGCAAGGATGGCAGGTACTACAGCTGTCCTAGCGGTCACGCCATGGTTTCGCTGGTCATCTACGGCCTAGTTGGTTAATTGATAGCTACTACTTCAAGGCTAACAGTGGTTGTATTGGTCTCACCACTTTATTGGTTGGAACCAGTAACTTTGGCAGGCTGTGCTTATGCACTCAGTGGCCTACCGATATTACTACTGGTAATGCGGCTGGGCTTGTCTGGTTAATTACCTCTATGCCAGCCTGAGACTTTGGCGAGGCAGAGCGATTTCCACCGCTCCACCCAAAGAAGAAGATGCCAAACTAAGTTACTCCGGCAAGGGGCAGGTTACAGGCAAGTTGCTACTCTTCAGCTACTCAAAGCTGCTGGATTGGCGGATAGTACCGGCTCTGCTGGCTGAGGGGCTGGAGTTTCTACTTCCGGCAAACCCAGTATGGACTGGTACAGTTTGATGTAATCTTTTGCAGACTGATCCCAACTGAAGTCCACACTCATCCCTCGCTGCTGCAGCTCGTGCCATTCTGGCTTGTAGCGGAACCCTTCCCAGGCACGGATCAAGCAAGTGTAAAGATCTAAGGGTTCATAGCGATCAAAGCAGTAGCCTGTACCCGTGTGGCTCATCGGCTCGTGGTGGGAGACAGTGTCCACCAAACCACCTGTGCGGCGGACAATCGGCACAGAACCATAGCGTAGAGCTAACATCTGGCTGATGCCACAGGGCTCAAAGCGGCTTGGCATCAGAAAAGCATCGGTTCCCGCATAAATGCGCCGGGAGAGGGGGTCACTAAAGAGAATTTGGGTTGACATCCGCCCCGGGTAACGCGAAGCGATCTGCCAAAGTTGGGTTTCGTAGTAGCGATCGCCCGTTCCCAGAACAACTAACTGAGCATCGGTGTAGGCCATAAAGCGATCCAAGATTTGGATCACCAGATCAATACCCTTCTGCTCGACTAACCGTGATACTAAGCCAATCAAAAAGGCCCCAGAATTAACTTCCAAGCCAACTTCTTCTTGCAGGGCAACTTTGTTTTTCTTTCGCTGCTCTAGGGTTTGCGCTGTAAAATTTTGAGCAATGTACTTGTCGGTTTCTGGGTCAAAGGACTTAGTATCAATCCCGTTCACAATCCCAACTAGTTTGCCACTGATGAAGGAAAGCAAGCCTTCCAATTGTTCGCCGTAGGCAGCAGTCTGGATCTGCTTGGCATAGGTAGGGGAAACCGTGTTTACGCGATCCGCGAACTGAACAGCAGCGGCCATCGTGTTATGCCCCTGCATATACCAGGGACACCAGGTAATTCTCTCTAGGTACCAGCGCCAAGGCCCCTGGTACGCCAAGTTATGAATCGTAAATACTGTACTAATATCTGGGGATTGGTGCATCCAGACCGGGATCATCCCTGTGTGCCAGTCGTGACAGTGGATGATTTCTGGTTTCCAAAAATTCCAGCAAAACTCAGCGGCCCCATTAGCAAACAGTGTGAACCGCCAATCTTCGTCTTCACCAGAGTAGATGCGGCGCGGCAAAAAGGCTGGATGACCAAATAAGTATAGCGGTACGTTTGTTCCCGGCAGAACAGTTTCATAGACGTCAAAAGACTGGAACATGGCATATCCATGCCATACCGGGTCTTGAGGCACCGCCATTTTATCGGGTAAAAAGCCGTAGTAGGGCATGAAGATGCGGACATCATGCCCCATTTGCTTCAATACTTGTGGTAGGGCACCGACGACATCAGCCATGCCACCAACTTTGGCAACTGGAGCAGCTTCTGCTGCAACAAATAAAATTCGCATATTCACCTCGTATCCGTTCTCTCAGGTCAGTTCTACCGTACCTGGCTGGGTACCGCCATCATACCGGGCGATCGCAACCCTGACTATCAGACCAGATGAAATTCCCTCAGTGCTGGCCCAAAGTTCTTATTTTCATGGCTGGAGCGGCTGAGCTTAATCAACACAAATCGCTCTAGGGGGGCCAGGATTGCCCACTTCTCAAGAGTTAATTCCACTCGATGTTCTTGTGTGTGAGCCTGAACACTATCTGGAACCGTTGTGGTATCTAACCAAGCTGGATCGGCCTCGACGGGCAAATCCGTTGCGGGTGTACCCGTGTGTTCTAAGACGAGATGGCACAGAAATTCTCGATAGGCTTGAATCTCAGCTTCACTCCTACAGGACATTTCTGCTAAAGCCTGCCGCTCCTCTGGGGTGAACTGGTGCCACTGGGGCAACTTCAGCTTAATTCCGCAGGTATCAAGCTTCAGGCGAACCTGCATGGGGATGCAGCGCAAGGAATCTACAAAATCTGCCTCAAACTGAAAAAAGCGATGGGGATCAGCTACGTTCAGTGACCTGGTCATCAATAGGTAAGAATCACAGCAAAGGTCAATTATACCGGCCCTACCTAATTTTGAATTTCAAATTTTCTGGCTTAAGTATCGATCTTAAATTACTGGGTTGCCTATCCGGGCTTAACCAGCACTTGATTGTCCTCAATCTTTGCCTCATAGGTAGTTAGCGGCTTTGCCGCTGGTCCTTTGACCACCTTCCCGGCTAAGTCGAACTTACAACCATGACAGGGACACACAAATACCTTTAAATCAACTTGCCAGCCTACCCGGCAGACAGCATGGGTACAAGTCGGGTTCACGGCAACAGGCATATTGGAATTTTTGGGATTGGGCACAATGAGTACAGGGTTTTTGCCTAGCCCCTGGGTAACTAGTATTTGGCCAGTTTGTAATTCCGCTAAAGTACCCACTTGCTGAAAGCCCCTGGGTCTGGAAGCCGTTGGAGCTTCAGAACTACAGGCAGTAATAACGACTAGCAGAGAACTAGCTAACCACCCGACGCCAACCCAACTTATAAACTCCCGGCGGTTCATGCGTACCTACCCAGTTCAACGTTCCTTGTGTTCAAGGCCAATCCACCACTCTCCAAGCTTCATCAGATCTTTATGAATATCTGCAAGTTCCTTGGCGTAGGCTTGTGGAGCCAAGCTTATCTGCCAGTCTTGAAGCTTCTTCAGCCGGATTTGGACAAGCAACCACGGCTTGGAAATACCGTCGCTCGCCTCAATGTATTGTGCAAGCTTGGAGCTGTTCATCCACTCAGGTTCGAGAGGTTGATATTTCTCAAATAACTTGAAAGTTCTAAAGGTTAAACTAGCTATCTTCTGTTGGCAACCCTGCTGCTTGCCAGGCCTTCCAGCCGCCTACCATCGAACAAACCTTGCTGTAACCCATCTGCTGCAAGACATCGGCAGCTAATGCTGAGCGAAAGCCACCTCCACAGTACAGGATAAGTTCGGTATTTTTGTCTGGGACTTTCTGCTCAATATCTCGTTCGATAATCCCTTTACCAAGATGCTCTGCCCCTTGGGCATGTCCTGCTGACCATTCATGATCTTCACGGACATCGATCAGATGGATAGGAGCGTCACTACTCAGTTTTGCGTAGGCTTCTGCAACAGTTACCTCATCGATGCGTTGCCTTGCTGCTTCAGCTAACTTTAAAAATCCTTCAGAATGCTGCACTGATTCATCCTCCCCAGATTTAATAGCCGTTCGGTTAGCTTGTATATTTTGAAATTGTAGAGCCTGGAAGTGACAATACTGATGATTTGAGATTCATCCAACTAGTCCAGCGCTCTTTTAGGACCTGGGATGAGATTTAGAACGGCGAGAAGGTGCTGCTCCATTGCGAAAGGTAGAGACTAGTAGGCAGGCAATTCCGACATTAATGAAGACATCGGCGAGGTTGAACACCGGAAACTGGATCAGGCGGAAATCCAAAAAATCCACAACTTCCCCCGTTAAAAAGCGGTCAATACCATTCCCTAGCGCCCCGCCCAGAAGGAAGCCATACCCAGCTTGCTCCCATTGCTGTAAAAGTGGTCCAAACAGGGCAATACACATCAAGCCTATACTGACAATCAGCGACAGCCAGCGTAACCAAGATCCATCCTGACTAAATAGACTAAAAGCAGCTCCTTTGTTAGTAACGTAAGTCAGATGGAAAATCCCCGGCCATAGGGGCCAGGAATCGGGAGGAATCTTGAGTGTAAAGGTTGTGATTACCCAGTACTTGGTGATCCGGTCTAGAAGCAGGCTGACTAAGGCCGCTACCCAAAACAAGAAATTCTTAAAGGTCATTTGGAGGCTCTGAGTCCAGGACTTAGGATAATCGACACTTAGTAAAACAGCACGCGTCGTAAGATAGCGGAAACAACCGTAACTAAACAAATTAATACAAGTTGACCTGGCAGAGGCTGTAGGGAATACTCAATGGCGGCTGACCCCCAGCTTTGCGCCAGGAAACGAAAGAGAGTTAGCCCACCCAGGTAAAGGAGGCCAACAAGATGAATGGCTGATAAGCCAGCTAAGCAACTTATGGCTAGGAACTCTAAGCGGGCAACTTTTTGAAATGCCAAGCGACCGCAAATCCAGGCACCGGGTACAAAACCCAGTAAGTAGCCAAAGGTCGGCTCTTTAATATAGTTAAGCCCACCCCCATAGGCGAAGATCTGGAACCCACTGAGGCCAAGCATCAAATAGACAATTTGGGAGAGTGCTGCCGCACTTTTGCCACCTAGGCAGCCAGTTAAGAGAACTGCACCAATTTGATAAGTCACCCCCAGAGACAGGCTTGGCACATTACCTGAGCTCCAATTCCAAGGGGAAAGGGGAGCAGAAACGGGTATAAAGGTTCCGACAACAGTTAGCAGTAAACCGATAAAGGCCCACAGCAGCTTATCAAGGGGGGACACGGCGTAAAAGGATTTAACTCAGGAGGGTAATGCAGTCATACTATCAATTAGTGTCTGGTCTAATGGGGAGCCATCTGCTGACTCTAAGACAAATCCGGCATCGCGGATCATCTCTAAATCTGACTGAGCGGACTGACCTGGCGTTGTTAGGTAGTCACCAATAAAGATGGAGTTCGCTGGGTAGAGTCCCAGAGGTTGCAGCGATCGCAGGTGAACTTCTCTCCCTCCGGCAATCCGGATCTCTTGGGCAGGCAGAAGAAAGCGAAATAAACAGAGAACACGCAGGCAGTAGCGGGGGTTCAGGGTATTTATCTGCTCCAAAGGAGTGCCAGGAATTGGAATTAAAAAGTTAACGGGGACACTAGTCACGTCTAGCTGGCGCAAGGAAAGAGCCAGGTCAATGACATCATCGTCTGTTTCCCCCATGCCAATGATACCGCCAGAACAGGTGGTGATACCCGCTGCCCGCACATGTTCTACTGTGGCTATCCGGTCATCAAAGGTGTGAGTGGCACAGATCTGCGGGTGATACTGCTCAGAAGTATTTAAGTTGTGGTTCACTCGGTCCACCCCAGCCTCAGCCAGACGGCGGGTTTGCTCGTGGCTTAGCAATCCCAGGCAAGTACAAACTTTCAAGTTGTAGTTGGTCTTGATCTGCCGCACAGCCTCTAAAACATTGCTAAAGGTCTGCTCATTAGGAGAACGCCCAGAAATCACTAGGCAGAAGGTTCCCGCTTGCAATTGCGCCGCTCGGCCTGCCGCCTCTAGAATTTTCTTCTGGGCTAGGAGCGGGTACTTTGCGATCGCTGCGGTAGAAATCTTCGATTGGGAGCAGTAATGACAATCCTCTGGACAGAGTCCGCTCTGAGCGTTAAGTAAAAAATGTAGACGCACCCGGTTACCCCAGTAGTGACGCCGCACCCGGTAGGCAGCCGCCAGTTGGTCTAGTAGAACTTCGTCGGGAGCACGCAGGACTGCCTGGGCCTCGGTACGGGTAATTTGCACCCCTGCCAGGGCGCGATCGGCAAGGTCGTTCCAGTTCGGACAATCAATACAGGTTGGCATAGGGCGGTAATTGCTCATATCAAAGGCGCGAGATTAAAGCGCCAGTCTTCTCTAAACTGGATCATGAAAACGCTAAAGATCAAGCTTACGGCAGTTTTGCTTGATACACTATACGCTTGCAGATTTTGAAAGCGCTGGGGTCGTGTCGCTAGCTAACCAGAGTGGGTTCCACCACCCGGCATAAACTTCTAATGCGTCATCTCTATGGGTGACTTTCCATCAGGTTTGCTCAGCCTCACGCCAGAAGCATAGCGCAGCCGTCACATTGGCAGCCGGTTAGGGTACAGGGAAGTTTTCTGGCTCCCGTTCGATGTAGCTAGCAGCTATAAAGATACCCTTGCCAATTCAATTGGCTTGCTGGTCGTAGCCGTATCATTTCAGCCCAGCAGTAACAAAAGGGTTGGCGTGGGGCTAAATACTCCTGAGTTGATAACTAATCGGGTTATAGGCAGGGTGCTTATTTGAAAGGGTGCGGACCCCCTCCCCTAGCCACAACACAGATCTATTTGGAACAAATGCTGAGCAATTCTTTGAACACGCTCCGGCAGTAAAATCCTAGACGATGGCAAACGGCCTGGTTTTGAGCTAATGGATTGAATTTGCTGCTTGTTACGATTCATGCCTAGTCAGCAAAAGCCTTCATCTTCCATCCAAAATTGCTTATTAAATCGTTGGTAAAGATCCTTGAATAGCTATCCTTGCAGCAGCGATTGACCTCCATCGATCCACACTTCGGTGCCGGTGATGTGAGTTGAAGCCTCAGAGGCTAGGAAGAGAACTAACTGAGCAACCTGCTCTGAGCTTCCTGGCTGACCATCCGTTAGTGGGATCTTCCCTTCAGGATACTCAACAGGTTCACGGACATGTTCTAGATCTCGTTGTTCAGTATTTTCGCCAATATCGGTTTCAATCGCCCCTGGGCAGATGACATTAACACGGACCTTGTATTTAGCTAACTCTAGCGCCGCCATTTTACTAAAGGCAACTTGGGCCGCTTTAGAACAAGCGTAGGCAGTCGCTCCTGTATTGCTAAACATCCGGGTGCCGTTAACAGACGATGTAATAATCACAGAACCACCCCGCTGCTTCAGGTAGGGTATCGCATACTTGACAGTTAAGAATGTGCCCTTAAGGTTGGTGTTCAACGTTTTGTCCCACTCCGCAGGTGCCAGTTCTTCCAGTGGAGACCACACACCATTAATTCCGGCATTGGCAAACACGATATCAATCTGGCCCCACCGCTCCCCAATCTGTTGAACTGCCTGTTGCATCTGATCTGGCTGGGAGATATCAGCAACGATTGGCAATGCTTCCCCATCTTGCTGTTGGATCTGCTCAACAGTTTGTTTGAGTTCGTCCTCGGTAGGTCCTAATGCGGCGACCTTAGCTCCTGACTGGGCTAGCAACTGGGCGGCTGCCTTGCCAATGCCGGAACCAGCACCCGTAACCAGCGCCACCTTACCTGTAAGTTGCATATGTTCCCTCTTTACATACTTAAGATTGTCCTGAATTTATCCAAATGTTGGATAGTTATGAGCCTTGATAGGCTTACACTATGTTTCTGATATTCGAGGCTTCCATTCCTCTAATCAAGAGCCTATACACCGGGAATTGGTATTACGAATCCTCAGGCAGCATACTCTTTAGCATCTTGAGGCTTTCTCCGGTCCAAATGTCCCAGCTCTTACCACTTCTAAGATGATCAGGGCACTGTTGGAGCACCCTGGATAAAGCAGGAACTTCGTCTCGTTCTAAAGCATCCAAAATAATTTTAGAGATTACATCTCTGACTTCGACTCTTAGCTGTTTTTCTGAAAAATCTTCCCCGTTCAAGCGAGAAAATGGCAGAATTGTACCCCTAAGTAAGTAGCCAAGGGCACAACCCGTTAAGTAACAGAACAATGCAGCAGCAAATCCACTGGAGAGGGTTAAGGAAGGCGACATACTTACTTAGAGTATCCCTACCACGTCTAGATTCCAGTCTAGCCAGAATGGCACCGAGTTAAGCACGATCGCGAATTTATAGACATGGAGAGGACGAGAGGCTGTAGATTTGCAGGTATTCAGGCTGGCGTGACATTGAAGAGCTAGCGACTGATGCGGTCTATCAAGCGACAGAATGTACCGTGATCCGACAAAAGCAAGGTGACTCGTCTGGGCACCGCATTTGAGAGATAAGGTTTTTCCTGAGATAACAAATAATCTCTAGGCTGCTACATTTTTTCGTCCGTACCACAAAACTTTTGCCATCCAGATCAACTCCTTCAAGACTTATCTAGACGTGCTATGTAAGCTTCATCCAAAAGTTGATCAGACTGATCAGACAGCTGTTGAACATTGGATAAGTTACCATCCCAAAAGGTGTTAAGCAGCCCTAACTCCCGCCGTACGGGCAAGAGATTCTGAATCACGCACGTGCTACCAAAGGTCTAGCAGAAACCCCACAAAAACCAACGGCCTTATGCATATACTCTTTTAAGTTTGTGTCGAGCACCTGCTTGAAGAGGCCTGGATAGCCAGGGTTGTACTCTGGTACAACGATGATTAGCGCATCTGCCCGGGTCACAGTTGCTGAGAATTGCAGGTCTTTGATCAATTCACCCGCGCCTGGTATTGGCAGTGGGTATTGCAAATATCAATTAGTTCGGACTCAGCGCCTTCTTGCTGACCTCTTCTACCACAAAGTTAACGACGTATTCGCTCATTAGGCCTTGACGGGAGGTACTAAGAATTACTGGGATAAATAGTGCTCGGCTTATATTCATATTCCTTAGCACTGCGTTTATTGAATGGCTAATTTCTTGAAACTCGCCGAAGCGCGGTCGCCCAGAAATTTCTACGCTCAAAACTTGGGAGTTGAACCAAATAATGGTTTAGGATAACGTTTTAATGTTTTACAGGCCTAGATACATTCCCTTCTTTCAGGAAGAGAGTACCAAGCCAACCTCAACTTGTTTTGTGATAGTCCCAGCGAGTTGTGGCAATTTGAACAACGGCTTGAGCAATTAGCTAACTACCCAAGCGTAGGCGATGATTCCCATTAGTGCTGTACCAACAATCGCTTCTCTTTGCTCAGACCAAAGATGACTCCAGTTATTGAGTAGGTAAGCCCAGGTAGCTCGACGTTCTTCACCCAACTCTGCCATGAGTTCAGCAACTTTGGCATTAACTTGATCAATTGAGACTTCACCCTTATGATAGGACGCCTCTAGATCGTCTAACTTGCGCCAGTACCCTTGGGTCGCGGCCCAGAGATTTGGAAGCATGATGTAAGGATTTATTTCACTACATATTAAGCTATGTAACAAATGTAGCTTTTTCTTTGCGGTGAGCTCGTCTACAAATAGACAGAAGTATGTGTGAAACCCTTGACGTCGCGCTTGTTCACAGTATACCCATGGATAGATTGCCTGCAAAAAACATTCCGTTACATTTACTTGTACACAGCAATATTGCTTAACAAACAACCACTTACTAGAGTTAATCCTATGCAAAGCACACCTAACACTCAAACTACCAAGACCCACTACGAAAAGCAGTTTAGTCGTCCCTATGGCGAGTTTGCTACCAAATGGGAGCTCGGTTCAAACCCTAGCGCCGAGTTGTGGAATGGCCGTCTAGCGATGGTCGGTTTTGCTGCAGTTATCATTATTGAGTTAACTACTGGTCAAGGTTTACTTCATTTCTGGGGCTTAATCTAATCGTTGCTAAAACTTACTATTTCTGAGTTTTCTAGCACGAACTCGCCTGAATTGGAAGCTTGGACTACAAGCTTCCAATTTTTTTAGCTCGCCAACGTAGTGGTGATTGAACAGGCTTAAAGTTCAAAGTTTATATAACAGATGTGTCTGCTCAAGCTAATCCTCGTGTGATCTACTCACGTTCATACAGCCTTAGCTACCGTAACGGATGAGGTAGTCAGTGCGCTGATTCATCAAATATTGTCGAAAAATTGCTTTTGCCGGATGAACACTTGATTGATGCTGGCTATGTCACGGCTGAGCATCTCGTCAATAGTCAGGCAGAATACAATATCGACGTGGCCGGTCCTGTCCAGTGTGACCCAAGTTGGTAAGCGGGCCACAATTCTAAATTTTCGGCTCCACCACTCCCGGTGCATTAACACGACTTCATGGACCCCAGCCTGGCCATGATGAGGCTGGAATCTGCTACCCTCAGCGGTTACATTAGACTGCACTGATCCCCGGATGCCCCTCCTCAGCTAAATAAGCAGCGGTTACCGACTATATAGGATCAGAAATTGTCCTTCAGGAATAAGGCTTCAGTTCGCCGGATAAGTTACTCGGTCCAACCTCGTTTTAATAGGTTTGAAAGCGATCGCTTAGGTTTGCTTGGACAAAAATTTACCGCTACCGCTACTTTCTCACGATGTGGGCTGCGCTATTTGGGCCTCGGTTGACTAAATACGGATAGTTTGAGCTGCTTCTTACTGATGTCTGAGGGGCTTTATCCACAATGAAAGCTGCTCCGTTTGGACCTCGGTTGACCAGTTGTGGCTTAGTTTGTGCCATAGCGGAAGCTGATACAAACTCAAAGCTTAGAGTAATAACGCCAACTAATCCTGCAGTTGCTAAAGTTTTTGAACCTTTCATCATTTGCCTCATATCAAAGGGTTGTCAAAGCGACTGTAATAGAAGATACAGGTTACTTAAGAAGCAAAAATGAATTTTCCCTGAGCTAAGGTATAGTCTTTGCTGAGAAAATGATCAGCAGCTTGAAGGGGTATCCAACCTGCCCTAATCCTTTGGTCATTTTTTATTGCCGCAGTACATACCCAACACCACGAACGGTTTGAATCAGCCTTTTTTCGTTGTTGGCCTCTAACTTCAGCCGCAAGTAGCGAATGTAGACCTCAATGATATTGGAATCACCCGTGAAGTCATAGCCCCAAACCAGTTCTAGGATGCGATCGTGGGTGATCACTTGCCGGGGATGAGCCATTAAATAGTCAAGTAAATCGAACTCTTTTACCGTTAATGCAATTAACCGGCTACCGTAATAGACTTCTCGCGTTTTCCGGTTTAACGCTAAATCTGCGAATTGCAAGATATGCGAGCTTTTTGCCTGGGTGCGTCGCAAGTGAGCCCGAATTCTGGCCAACAGTTCCTCAAGACTGAAGGGCTTAGTAATACAGTCGTCTGCACCTGCATCTAAGCCCACTACGCGATCGCTGACCTCACCCTTGGCAGCGATTAAAATAATTCGAATCTTACTCCCAGTTGACCGCAGGCGGCGACAAATTTCATATCCAGATAAATCAGGAAGCAACCCGTTGATAATCATCAAATCCGGATAAGATTCCCGTGCCAGCGTTAGACCAGTAACACCATCGTGGGCAGTACTGACTTGGTAGCCTACATAGCTAAGCTCAAGCTCGATGACTTGAGCTAATGGAACTTCACCTTCAACCAGTAAGATGCGACTTGAATAAGGATGTTGCTTTTGGTAGCTTTGGGCGCTGACGCTCTTATTGTCGAGTTTTGTTGGCATGAAATACCTCCTCGGCTTTGAGAAACAAAGGTTTAAGGGAGCTCTGGAACCGGCACTGTTAACTTAAGTAATTCCTGATTCTGGGCTCGATGTGCTGTGTAGTAACCTGACACTAGGTGTGCAGAAACTCGGACCATTACCTGGTTTGGACTGCATAACTACGCCTTTTTAAGACCATTCTTTATCCCAGCAAGCCTCGGCTTGCCAATTCATGTAACAACAACGCTGGGGCAGGATTGAAGAAAATATCGCCGTGCAAATCAAGCGATGGTCGTACCACTTGTCCATTGTTCCAGTCAGCAATCCGCTTCTGCGCCTCTGGGTTTTCGTCAATGTCAACATAGCGAAAAGCGACGCCGAGCTCTTCGAGTTGGTATAACAAGCGCTGCGTAAAGCCACACCAACTCGAACCATAAACCACCACTGCGTCAGTCATGTCTTTTGACCTTACCGACTAAAGCCTGTTGTTTGAATTATTCAGCAGAAACCGGTTTTTCCCTTGAAGCCAGAGTTGAGATTTTTGATACTAAAAAAGGCTAACTAGATGGTTAACCCGGGGATGGATTGATGACTATAACTAGGGTTAGAGTGTGATCTTGTAAGCTTCAGTCCAGATGCACAATGCCCCGTTTCAAAGCTGTGGTAACTGCCTGGGTGCGATCGCTGACGCCCAGCTTCTTCAATAGGTTGTTGATATGGGCCTTGACCGTACCCTCGGTGATAAACAAGGCTAGTGCGATATCTTTATTGGGTTTACCCTGAACCATCAGGTGCAGCACCTCCAGCTCTCGAGGTGATGGCTCGCAGTTGTTGATTCGCTCCGCCAACTTGACGGCAATGTTAGCTGGGATATAGGTTTGCCCAGTATGGACGCTGCGAATGGTTTCCAGCAGCTCCTCGGGTGGCGCATCCTTGAGCAGGTAGGCTTTAGCGCCAGCACGTAGGCCCCGGTAAATATCTTCGTCCCCGTCATAGGTTGTAAGGACAATGATACGTGCGCTCAGAAACTGCTTGCGAATACGTGTAATCGCCTCAACTCCCTCCATTTGGGGCATCCGCAGATCCATTAGGGTGATATTAGGTTGGTGTTGGCGGAACAATTCAACTGCTTCGCGGCCGTTGTTAGCTTCGCTGACGACGGCCATATCTGCCTCGCGCTCGATAAGTGACCTCAGGCCCTTGCGCAGGATGGGATGGTCATCTGCAATGAGGATACGAATTGGGTTTTCTTTCAACACTGCTTTGGCTCTCCTTTTGATCTGGGTAAGTCAGGATGCAAGCCGCGGTATTGTCACAGCCACTTCCGTTCCTTTTCCGGGCTGGCTAGTAATAGTCAGTTGGCCCCCTAAGCGCTCGGCACGCTCCTGCATCCCGATTAGTCCAAAACCTTTTCCAGTAGCGAATTCATCATGAAACTTGGGTGACGCGGCAAATCCCAGCCCGTCGTCTTGTATACGCAATCGTACCTGTTGAGCCTCGAAGATCAACTCGATGTGGAGCTGCTGTGCTGAGGCATGTTTGAGCGCGTTAGTGACAGCTTCCTGGCCAATGCGTAGCAGGTCGCTTTCCATGTCTTTGGGCAGGGAGCAGGGAGTGCCTCGCAAACCAAATATTGCCTCAACCGGCAAGCTGCTAGTCATCTGCTCAACCAGGTGTGCCAGGGTGTCGGGTAGGCTGTTCTGTTTTAAGGTTGCCCGTAGTGCCCAGACAGAGCGACGTGCCTCTTCCAGCCCTTGACGGGCGAGGATCAAAGTCCAGTCAATATGCTCGCGCGCTGCCTCTTCCCTCGCCAAGACGCGCTTAGCTGCTTCTTGGTGCACTACGATCCCGGTAAGCGCTTGCGCCAAGGTATCGTGGATCTCGCGCGCCATGCGGTTGCGCTCTTCTAGCACGGCAGATTGCTTGACTTCTTCGGCCAGACGCGTCAGCTGAATTGCCAGGACCGTCTGGTTTGCTAAAGCGTGAATCAACTCCAACTCTTCCGGCTTGAGGGCTGTTTCCTGACGCCAAGCCAAGCCCAATGCTCCGAGCGGTTGGTCTGCGATCATCAACGCCAGCAATGCAGCTTCACGGTGACCCATGCTGTGATGCCACTCGAGCGTCCCTGGCCAAGCCGTCCCGTCGAAGCTGGCCAGGTTGAGCAAAGTGATTTCTCGTGTCTGGCAGACCTGGGGGAAGGCAGGCGTAATATCAGCCGGAAAAGAGGCTTGGAAAAGCTCCGGGTCGTCCGCTAGAGTGCCAGGATAAACCTGGCCATCTCGAACGGCGATGCGGGTTTTAAGTGTATTCGTCGCAGCCTCAAAGAAGAAGATATGTCCAGTTGCAGCCGCAACTTGCTGGCTCACTTCCAAAAGCACATGACCGAGAAAGGCATCTAAGTCCGGCTCGTCGGCTAGACAGCTCAAACTGCTGCTGAGTGCTTCGTTAGCCTTTGCCAGCTGTGCCGCCCGCTCTTGTACTGCTTTTTCGCGCTCAGCAAGTAAATCACGACGCTGAATTGCCCCCGCAAGACAGGCCGCCGCCGTCTGTAAGACCGCAATTTCTGAGTCGTTCCACAGCCGTTCGCTATGACAGTCATCAAACCCAATGATGCCCCAATACTGCCCGTTGACGGCGATTGGCACGGCCAGTAGTGACAACGCACAATCGGCTGTCTGGAGCCCCTGCGCTGGTTCGGGCATGTCACGGGCTAGTCCCTGCATAGGCCGTCCAGCCTTCATCTCCTCGAGCCAGCCTTCAAAACCATCGTAAGTCATCGGGTACCGACCAGGAATATCGCTGGATCGGGGCAAACCAGGCACTGTCCACTCGTAGGGGCAAACTACCATGTCCTGGCCCGTAGAATCGTCAAAATAGTTTTGGAAGATGTAGATCCGGTCGATACCCGCAGCTTCGGCGATCGCTGCCAATGCCCCCTTGGCAGCAGTGTCGAAGTCGTCAATGGAGATGAGTCGTTGAGCTGCCTCGGCCACACCATTGAGTAAGGCATCGCGTCTCCTTAGCTCTTCGTTGTATTGGACCAGTTGCTGGGCGCGCTCCTGGGCTATATTTTCTCGCTCTTGTAGGACAGCGGTTTGCCTAGATTGCTCCGCCAAGCGGGTCAACTGGATCGCCAGCGTTGCCTGTTGCGCCAGGGCTTGTGCCAACTCGACTTCTTCAGGCGAAAAGTGCTCGTGTTGAGTGCGGCGGATGCCGAAAAAGCCGATAGCTTCCTCGCCCACCATCAAGGGAATTGCTAGGGCAACCTTGACTCCTGCTTGCAGATGCCAGAGGCGATGCTCCGGCCAGATCAACGGATTATTTGCTAGATTATCCAGCACGAGTGGGCCGCGTTTTTGAACCAGTACCGACCAAAAGGGTGTATGGTCGGCGGGAATATGCTTAGGGATGAGTACAGCGGTTGGTGGGTTACCAGGGTATACCTCACCGTTGTGGTAGGTAATGTGCAGCCTCAGTGTGTCCTGCGCCGGTTCATAGAAAAACAGGTGGCTAGAATATACTTGTAGCTGTTCCGCGATCGCCGTTAGAACTTGCCCCAAGAACTTGTCCAAGTCCGGCGCAGTTGCCAGGAGGTTCAGCGTACGGGTTAGCACCTCAATCTGTCCACGTGCCAATTGCTCGGCTTGCTTGAGCGCGGAGACATCCCGGTGCATTAACACGACTTCACGAACCCCAGCCTCATCTTTGATTGGGTAGTGGAAGCCCTGCACCCAGCGCACGCACCCTTTCGGGGTGGCATTTTCACCAACTTGAAAGGGATCGTATAAGGTTGGTGGAGTCATGGTGGCCTCACCAGCAAAGGCCTGCTGAATCAAGGCGGCTACACCTGCATTTGTCAGTTGCTGATCCTCCAAATAGTTCCAGTTGACGAGGTCGCTGTGTGTAATTCCCCATAGCTCCTCATAGGCACGATTGACTTCCAAGGTGCGACCATCTGGTGCCAGGATTTGCATGCTCATGGGTGACTGCTCAAAGATAGCTCGGAAGCGCTCTTCCGACGCCTGGAATGCTTCCTCCAGCTGCTTACGCTCGGTAATGTCCCGTTGGGTGCCCCAGACGCGCACTAGGCAATCATTATTGATAATGCCAACTAGATTATTGAGGATGAAGTGGATACTGCCGTGCCGGTCTTCTTCGCGTGTTTCGCCGTCAGTGAGGCGGTAGCCGGAGCTAATAAAAGTACGGAGGTAACCCGATTTTGGAACTTGTCGGGGGTAAAGTGGGGCAGGCGTGCCCCTGTGATCTCCTTCGCCTGCTTGTAGCCATAGGTGTGGGCAAAGACGTCATTGCACTCAGCTAACTCAGCATGGCGGTATATAAGGTCAATCTGTTCTTCCAGCGGAAGGTGTATGGGGATCGGCATGGCCAACTCAAAGCACCAAATGCCTTCACTAGTTGTGGCCACAAAGACTTGGTAGCGCTCTAAGTTTTCCTGCAATGCTTGATTTGCCTGGGTCAGTTCCGCTGTTCGCTGCTGCACCCGGAGTTCTAATTCTTCTTGCAACTTGTGTAATGCCTCAGCTGCCTTCTTGTGTTCTGTCTCCAGTTCCTCCCGGGCCTGGTGGCATTGGTTAAGCTCCATTTGTAAGGTTTGCATGGCGATCGTCAGTTCTGCTTTTGTAAGCACGACACCTCTCCTAGCATCACGAGATAGTTGCTGGAATTGACACAAATGAACTTGCTTGTCAACAGCTTATACCAGGTTGTCTCATGGTTCTGTTTGCACCAAGCCTGAGCGCGCAGCGATCGCCGAGACTCATTCTCCTGATGCGCAGTCTCACCGCTGTTTTGCACCAAGCAGGTGAAAGCTTGAAAGAAACACGTGGGATTAACCCACGCTAATGCGTGCCGCAGGTTATGCGGATGAACCCCTCTCCCTATCGTGGCTGGCCGGTACCCTCAGCAGTTGAATCAGACTGCGCGATCGCCCTATTGCACCACCCACCTAGCTAGAGTGATGCAGCCTGATACAAGGTATTACAAGGGTTTGGTCGCTGTCGAGTTTTGGATCCTGGCCTGACCTTGCTGCTTTAGGGCTAGCCCTTGCCACCTTAGGGATTTGTCTTTCTGCACCATTGCTTTACCTTACTGGATCATGGTTTCACCCCATTTCACGGTGGCTTCACCATCCATTTTCCTGGTTCTCCTGCTGTCTTTTGGCATCTTGAAATCTCTAGACGGCACCCCTTGCAACAGCAAGGCAGCAGTGGAACCTGCCTGAGTTCCCCAGTAAGGTTACAGGCAGTCTGGCTAGCACCTATCAAAAGGACAATCCAAATTACTTTCCTAACGTGAGTTCGGGATAAGAAAAGGAGGGGACAAGTAGGGTGAGAGTTGTCAAACCTATTCAGCAGGCCTCTCCAATGTCTAGTCTAGAAGAACTGTTTTGTCATATTGATGATTTTTACCAAGCCTTTGAACCCTGCTGGCAGCAGCACCTGTTAGGCCAAGGGTACCGAAGCGCCGGCGCTCCAGAGCGATGAGTCTGAGTGAAATCCTGACGATTCTAGTGGCCTTTCATCAGCAGAGCTATCGCGACTTCAAAAGCTACTATGTCAAACAGGTCCCTAAGCACTGGTCGGGTGAGTTTCCGGGCTTAGTGAGCTATCAGCGCTTTGTTGAATGGATACCCTCAACGTTGCTACCGCTGTGTGCCTATCTCAAATCTTGCTTTGGCAAATGTAGCGGAATTAGCTTCATTGACTCCACTAGCCTCAAGGTTTGCCACAACCGTCGCATCTGTGATCATCGGGTTTTCGCCGGACTCGCCGCCCGCGGTAAAACTTCGGTGGATTGGTTCAGTGGTTTGAAGCTACATCTGGTGGTTAATGATTATGGAGAACTGCTCAATGTCACTTTGACACCAGGCAACATTGATGATCGCAAACCTGTTGCGGATTTACTCAAAACGCTCTTTGGAAAAGTTTTTGCTGAGCGAGGTTATGTCTGTCGAGCGCTAGCTGAGCAGCTGTTCAATGCCTATGGCATTGAGTTTTTTGCCAAACGTAGGCGCAATATGAAGAATACTCTGATGCGCTTGAGTGATAAGCTGCTGGCCCGGAAGCGGGCCATTGTGGAAACCATCATCGATCAGCTCAAGAACATTTCGCAAATTGAACATTCTCGTCACCGCAGTCCGCTCAATTGCTTTGTCCACATCTTGTGCGGGCTGATTGCTTATTCTCATCAGCCGAAAAAGCCGTCCATCAATTTTGACTTCGCTTTACCTCAAGCGGCTTAACCCGAACTGAGGTTAAGTAGGCAGAGGATCTCCAGCGTTTGGGAAAATATCATCAGTAGCGAGTGGTGGGGGATCACTCTCGCAGTACATACCCAACGCCACGAACGGTTTGAATCAGCCTTTTTTCGTTGTTGGCCTCTAACTTCAGCCGCAAGTAGCGAATGTAGACCTCAATGATATTGGAATCGCCCATGAAGTCATAGCCCCAAACCAGTTCTAGGATGCGATCGCGGGTGATCACTTGCCGGGGATGGAGGAGTAGGTACTCCAACAAATCGAATTCCTTTGCCGTCAATTCAATTGAGCGCTCTCCCCGCTGGACTTCGCGCGTCTGGCGATTCAAGCTTAAATCTTCAAATTGCAAAGTACCAGAGTCTGCTTCCTGCGCCCGCCGCAAATGAGCTCTTACTCTAGCTAACAACTCCTCAATGCTAAAGGGCTTGACTACGTAATCATCGGCTCCTGCATCTAAACCCGCCACACGATCAGTGATTTCATCTTTTGCGGTTAATAAAATAACTGGCACTTGATCTCCAGTTGAGCGCAGGCGACGGCAGACTTCCAAGCCGGATAAGCCTGGAAGCAGCCAGTCTAAGATAATTAGGTCGGGGTGAGAATCTCGCGCGGTGGTCAGTCCTGCCAAACCATCGTGCACTACACTGACTTGGTATCCCTCATAGCCCAGTTCTAGCTCAATCATCCGGGCCAGTTTGGCTTCATCTTCAACCAGCAAGATATGAGCGCCCATGGTTTGATCAGTAAGCGGGTAAGGTGATTGTAAATATACTACCCTCACCCCCTTTAGAGCGAACTGTAATGCTGCCAGACATACCTTCGACGAGGGTCTTCACAATCGCCAGCCCCAAACCATAGCTACCGGATAGCCCCAAACTGCTGTCAGTAGTGGAACGAGCCCTAGCTTCATCTACCCGGTAGAAGCGCTCAAAAACACGGGCTTGGTGTTGCAGCGGAATGCCACGACCGCGATCGCAAACTTGGATTGTGGCATCCTTCCCGATCTGGTCTAGCTTCACTGTCACCGGTTGGCCTGGATCTGAGTACTTTAGAGCATTGTCAATCAGGTTGAGCAGCACTTGTCTGAGGCGATTACTGTCGACTCTTCCCATAATTGGAACCGATGGTGCTTCAAGGGCAATGGTCCGGCTGCTAAACTGCTGTGCCATCCCAATGATTTCAAGTACTAGATCATTGAGCACCAGCGATTCTAAGCGAAACTGCATGGTCCCACTCTCAGCCCGCGCTAAGTCGAGCAAGTCTTGCAACAAACGAATGGTGCGGCTTGCTTCAGCAGCAGCAATTTCCAACGCTTCCCGCTGAGGTTCGGTCAGATTGGTCGCTCGCCGTAGCGTACTTTGCAGATAGCCATGCACAATTGTTAAGGGCGTTCGCAACTCATGGGAGACATTGCCCACAAATTGTCGCTGTTGTTCCCAGGCTTGTTGCTGCTGTTCCCAAGCTTCCGACAGACGAGACAACATCATGTTGAAGGTTTGGGCTAATTCCCTGACTTCGCTTGGTGCCTGAGTAAGTTGAAGGCGAGTTTGCCCTAGATCTTTAGCTGAAACTGCCTTGACCGTTTGACTCATCGTCCACAGGGGCTGGAGCGATCGCTGCACATAGAGGGCAATTGCCAATGTAATTACGCTAATCACTAAGATACTGACAATACTCAAGCTGCGGACCAGATCAATCAGCATGGTCTCGTCTTTAGTGATGTCCTGAGCGATATAAAGTTGACCCACCATCCTTCCCCGCACGTTCAACGGTTTACTACATAGCACTAGATAATGGTCACTAATCTCCCTTACCTCAGGTTTACTCGGTAAGTCTGATTGGGTAATCAATTGAGCCGTAATACCGTGAGTATCGGCCTTTAGGGTTTCAGATTTAGCTAGAACCGTACCATCACGCTTGACCCAAATCAACAAGTTCGGAGTGCTTCGATTGTCGATTGCCTTTTGTAGCCCTACCTCAAGGGGTAACATTTCGCTATAAAGGGCAACATCGCGCGGCAAACGAGCAGCAACGTACACGATAGATTCTTTGTGAGAGTTAACGAGAATCTGGTACATTTGCCAGCTTGTCCAAGCGGCAAGACTACCTAATCCCAAGACTGAGACTGCTGTAATTCCTACTGTGAGACGAAATTGTAGCGAAAGTGGGTCAATTCGTTTTCTGAGTTGATTAATTGCTCCTAGTAAATCAGCCACAAACTTTATGCAAAAAATACATTTATTTATTAAAAAAGTAATCTCAGTTTAACGATGCATTTTGAAAAACTATCGACAAGCAAGTAAGAGAAGTGATAGAAGTTAATTCCCAAACCCAACCTGCTTCTAGCAAAATATTTAATCTAAATTTAATCTTTTCTTCAGCAGATTCTCAGAATAGTAGGGCAGACTATCTACCAATCAGCTCAATCTGGGCAGGTCCCTGAAGGCAATTTTTTGATGCTATTTCACGTCATTGTTGCAGCAACCTTCTACAAGGTTTAGCCGTGTAACTTTCAAGATTTAGCTTGCTAATCACAATCTCATCGGATGAACTACCAAGATCGTAAAGCTCTTTTTGAAGTTTTTAATTAGATGGACCTGAGAAAACTCACAGTCTAGGCTCAGGGAGTTCTCAGATTAGCTAATTATGATTTGACAAAACGCTCAAGCTTTTCAACATAGCTCAGCAAAACCAAGGAGATACTTCCATGTACTCACTCGTCAAAACCTCAGCCATCGCCGCTATCCTCAGCATAACAATGGCAACCACTGCCGAAGCTAAACAGCCAGACAGCAATACAACCGCCAGTAGCACCCCTGCCCAATCTCAAATCCTGATTGCCCAAACTCAAGCGCCCTTTAGGGACTCAAGGCCCTACCGGAACTTTATTTATGAAAGGCGCATGATGGATGAAATGATCATGGAGCGGATGAGAATGGTAGGTATGGCTCAAGAAATGCTTGAAACGACCAAAGATCCTGGGATGAGGAAAATGGCTCAGGATATCATTACCTCCGGCAATGCTGAAATCACTAGAATGCTCCAAACGCGCAGACAAATGTTCTTTGAGAACCCGGATAAAGGATAGTCTGGCAGAGTTTGGCCGTTATTGAGCATGGCTGAACTCTTGCTGTTGAGCTCTAACGCTGGCCTGTTGTTTCCCTGGTGAAGCGATCGCAAAACCATGGATGATGTAGGTGTACCCTTGATCGATGCTAAATCCACCTTAAGGGGGAGGATTTTAATCTAGCTTTAATCTGAGGCAGAGGTTAAGACTGTACTCTGATCTCAAGGCTGTAGAAGAATGAGCTGTGACCTGTGCTAAGCAACTTTGCTATGAACTACTGCTCAGACACAACGCTGACTTCGACTGAAGAGGCACCATCAGCTGGTAGCCTATAACGCTCATTCTCAAGGAATATCAGGTGAGCAATGACATCCACTTCTGCTAAGCGATCGCGGCCTGCTCCTAAGCAGGCTATTCAAGCCAAGCTATTTCACTCACTCAATATCATCGGCTTGATTTTGATGACTACCAGTGGGCTGCAAATTTATAATGCCAATCCCGTATTTGGCGGACGTGGAGGCTGGCCTTTTCCTGACCTATTTTTGCTGGGGGGTGGCCTTGCCAACGGTAGACACTGGCATTTCGCCGCAATGTGGCTGTTTTCCCTAAATTTACTAGGTTACGGCGTTTACATTTTGCTTACCCGCCGCTGGAAGCAGCGCTTTGCTAGTTCCGCCGACCTGAAAGCACTCAAAGCTAGTCAGAACGAAAAGCGTAAAACCTATGCCTGGCATCGATTAGTATATACAGCTATTATTCCCATTCTGCTCCTGGCGATACTGAGCGGGATGGGAATGTATAAGCCAGCCCAGTTCCCGTGGATTGTGGATTTATTTGGTAGTTGGCAGGCACTGCGAGTTGTCCATTTTATTACCGTACCAACGGTTGTCGTCTTTTCCCTAGCTCACTCCCTGTTAGGGCTAAAGGTGGGGACTATGCGTCTAGTCCGATCCATTTTCTGGTAGAGGTCTCTATGGATTTGCTTCAACCGCGTCATAGATTATTGCGCCGTCGTTTCCTGCAGCTTTCTGGTTTGAGCGGCATTAGCCTCGTCCTGGGTGGGTGTGGGTCTAACCTGTTTGCAGAGACGGTTAACGACGCCTTTGAACCCCTGAATCAACGTGTTGAGACCTTACTGTTCAAGCCACAAACTCCGGTACCAGAATTTCCGCCAAGCGCGATCGAGCCAGAGGCCCTATTAATTAATTCTTTTGGAGAAACCCCCAGACTCAACCCAGCTACATTTCGTTTGGTGATTGATGGGGAAGTGAATAACCCGCTCAGCCTCAGCATGGATGAGATCCGACGGATGCCTCTAACTTCAATGATTATTCGTCATGTCTGCGTTGAGGGCTGGGCGGCGATCGTCCAATGGGGTGGTGTCCGACTACGGGACCTAGTGCAATTGGTTCAACCCAAAAATAGCGCTCGCTACGTTTACTTTCAGTCAGCGGATGGCTATTCCGAAAGCTGGGATCTAGATTCCGTTCTTCATCCCCAAACGTTGATGGCTTACCAAAAAAATGATCGTCCCTTGCCCGTAGATAATGGGGCACCACTTCGGCTGGCCTCTCCGGTCAAGCTAGGCTACAAGCAAAGCAAGTGGGTGACTCGAATCACGCTGGTCAATGAGTTGATGCCTTCTAAGGGCTACTGGGAAGACCGGGGTTACGAGTGGTATGCAGGGTTGTAAGGTTGTGGTTTTTGTTGCTAAAGGGGTTTAGCTACGTCATGCCCCTAAGTGACCTTTATCTTCCGGTTTATTGAGCCAAGAGAGAATAGAAATGAGCAAGCTTCTCCGGCGACGCCAGCTATTACTGTACTTTAGTTTAGGAGTTGTGGGAGCCGGTGGAGCTGTCGCCTTGCAAAGTAACTTTAGGAAACCTAGCCCTGTTGCCTCTGGTGCCCCTGCTACCTTTGCTGCTCCCCCTTTGCCGAAGCGTCAGCCCTTAAAAGAGTTTCGGGGAATTAGCCAGTGGTTGAATTCTGATCCCCTTACGGTTGCCGATCTTAAAGGGAACGTTGTGCTGCTCCAATTCTGGACGTTTGGATGTAGTGTCTGCCAACTCACCCTACCACACGTCACGCGCTGGAACCAGCAGTATGCTGCTCAGGGATTGAAGGTGATTGGGGTCCATACTCCAGAATTCCCTTACGAGCGGGACGTGAATAGTGTTAAAAGCGCGCTAAAGCGGGCCCAGATCACCTATCCTGTGCCGATTGATAACGAATTGCAGACTTGGAGCGCTTATCAAGAACGCTTCTGGCCACATCTGTACTTGGCTGATCGCGATGGCATTATCCGGTTTGACTATGCTGGAGCCGGCGCTTACCAAGAAACTGAGCAAGCAATCCGCACGCTCTTAGGATAGTTTTATGCCTCCTTCTCCGCCATCGATTGGGTTGGCATTGCTTGCTGGAGTTTTAGCGGTCTTATCTCCCTGTGTTTTGCCGGTTATGCCCTTGATTATTGGGCGATCGCTTCAGTCCCATCGCTATGGCCCGCTTGCTCTTGTAGTCGGTTTGATTGCCGGTTTTGCTGCTATTGGCAGCTTATTAGGCGTGACCGCGAGTTGGTTTGCCGGGTTAGCCACTGCCCTAAGAACGTCCGCCATTACTCTGCTGCTGGTTGCGGGGGTTTTAGCAATTTTCCCCAAACTAAGCTACCGGCTGTTCAGCTACTTGCGCTTGGATCGCTGGCTACAGGCACCATCACGAGTCGGATTAGTCGGAGAGTTCTGGTTAGGTACCCAACTTGGTTTGCTATGGACGCCGTGCGCCGGGCCCGTACTCGGTAGTATTTTGCTCCTGGCTGCGGTGGAACACGATGCTAGAGCTGCCTTTGTGCTTCTTAGTGCCTATGGTCTAGGTTCTGGTCTTCCACTGCTCGCGATCGCCTATAGTGGTCGTTATCTTAGTCAACACTTACTTGGTTTACGCTCCCACAGTGCCAAGCTCCAAAGGGTAGGGGGAGTGATTGTGGTGATGAGCGCGATCGCAATTTTCCTAGGTTGGGATATCCAAATTCAGCTTTGGCTGGCACCTATCTTTCCAACTCTACTATTTTGAAACTTGATAAATGCTTTAACCATTGCGGGTGCCTTTTTAAGACGGAAGGGCATTGAACCGCTAACAAGAGTTGTGAATGTGCAATCAGAGACTGGGGGATTGAGTTAACGAATGTCTGCAACTTATCGCTCTATTCGGGTATTTGTTACGCTTTGGGCACTGGCAATTGACCTAAGATCTGCAAAAGCCCCGATTTCGGGGCTTTTGCATTAGTCAGATTTATTCAATATCGTCGAGTTCCTCCTCGTCATCATCAACGAACTCATCATCAATTAAGGTATCAATATCCTCGTCAGCTTCGTTGCGCTCAAAACCAAAGCTAGCTTGGAGACGCTCTGCGGGCGCAGAACCTGGAGCGGGGGTCTCACTGATTCGTGGTACTTTATCAACGATTTCATTGAAAGTAGTTTCCAAGCTATAGCTGCGAGCAGTCCGATCATCAATCACATCGGCAAGGTCTTCGTCTAGGAAGCTAGGCCCATCAAGCAGAGAATCTGCATCCACTGAACCAATTTCTTCATAGGAGTTGAAGCCCGTTCCAGCTGGAATCAGACGACCAATAATCACGTTCTCTTTCAAGCCCCTTAGCCAATCTGATTTACCCTCGATCGCAGCTTCAGTTAGCACCCGTGTGGTTTCCTGGAAGCTAGCAGCGGAGATAAAGCTATCTGTATTCAGGGAGGCTTTGGTGATTCCCAACAAGACAGGAGTATATTCCGCCGGAGCACCGCCAGTGATTGCCATTGCTTCATTCACCTGCACAACTTGGTAGAGGTCAATCAGCTCACCCGGCAGCATCGTGGTATCCCCACCATCATCGATTCGCACTTTGGAGGTCATTTGGCGCACCACAACCTCAATGTGTTTGTCGGCAATATCGATACCTTGAGACTGGTAGACAGACTGCACTTCATTCACCAGGAAGGTTTGCACCTGTTGCAAACTAATCAAGGCAGCTTCATGAACACCCTTGGTCTCCCGGTGCAACTTGAAAAAGATCTCCAAGATGTCGTGGGGGTTAATCGGCCCGTCAGTTAACGATTCACCAGCACCAACAGTCTGACCATCTGTAGCAACCGGGTTCTGACCAGGGCCAACGGGGTAGTTAGTTACGATGCCATCTGGCTCGACGACATTAATATCAATACTGTCGTCATCGTTATAGAGAACCTGAGCTGTCCCCGGCCGTTGGGCTAGGATGCACATTTCCTTAGGTTTACGGGCTTCTAACAGTTCTTCAATTCGAGGTAAACCTTGAATGATGTCTCCAGTTTTTGTTCGCTCGAAAACAAGTAGAGCTAGGTTGTCACCCCGCTGGACAAGGTCTCCATCATCGATGTGTAGTACTGCGCCCGGAGAAACAAGATAGGGACGCGCAATCCGTAGCGTTACCTTGCCATCACCGTTGTGCGTTACCTGGGCTGATTCACTTGCCTTGACCCCTGGTGCAATTTCATCACCAGGCCGCAGCAGATCACCGACTTGAACCGTTGGCGCTTTACTCCCAATGTCCATCACGATTTGATCAGAATCTGTGACAACCAGGATGCGCCGGATTGCTTCTGTACCGTGCCGGATTCCCCGCACTTCACCGGCTTGTTTTGTTTTGATCTCCGTACGAGCAACGACGGCTCCTGGTGCAATCTGATCACCATCCTCGACCAACAGCCGCGTGTGGGTACTACCCTGCGTGGGGTCGGCAGCGATATCGCGGCGGATGACAAGCGATTCTAGAATCACCAGTTGCAGCCGCATCACTTCTAAATCTGTTTCATCGGGAATGAGCTCAATATCCGCAGCCAGTTGAGGAGCATCGGTGTCGATCTCCAGGACAAGCTGAGTGCGCAACAGATCTAATCCTTCCACTGACTTAACTCGCTCACCATCCTTGTAAGGAAGACGTTGCACGGGCCGCAGACGGATCGCGCGACCAGCCTCATTAACCGATTCCTGGCTGGGAACCGATGGCTCGTCTGGCACCTCAAATTCAATTACAGGTCGTAGTAGCGCAGCCGGTCCTTCTGGTGTTTCTATGTACTGGATTTGCCGCAGGTCCTGCACCGCCACTCCCGGAATCAATTCCTGCCCAGGATAGAGCAGGTTACCGTCTTGGGTCAGGACTTCCTCTGGGTTATCGGCTAAATGCAGTTCACCCGGCTTAATGACGATTTCCCGCAGGATATCGTTTTTTTGCGTGACTTCAATTACACCACTACTTTGGCAGAAGATGTCTTTCACCACCTCTGTCCCTGCTTCAACGTATTGCCCGTCTTCCACTAGCAATAAGGAAATATCTTTATTGACTTCATGGGCTTCTTCTGGAATCCAGAGTAGCGTTCCTCCTTTAACAACTTCGTACCCCTGTTTTGCCTTTCCTCGCTTGGCAACTTCTACACCGGAATAGCGGATCATACCGCCAGTCTTGGTACGGTAGCGGTCATCAATTAACTCTGCCACCACTTGATTGTTGCCAACCTTAGTTCCTGGCGCCGTTTTTAGGGAAAATCGTTGGTTTTGACGAGTTTCAATCACATAGTGCTCTCGGCCTTGATAGCTCTCAGCCCGAACCTGGGCTTGATCGAGCAGCACAGAGGCCGTAACGATTTCAACCTCACGGCCACCTTTGCCTTCAGAGTGCTCTGGTATCCGGACAACGCCCCCATGTTCAGTGACTAGCTTTGTTTCTGCTAAAACGTCGTCTGCGCCAATGCGATCTCGATTATCTACCACTGGTTCCGCACCAGGCGGGAGGTTGTAGACTTCACCAGCCAGTACCCAGATCAGGCCGCCTCGGGGTGCAATTCGGGTAGAGTTACCTTGACGATCTTTTTTCTCCTCTGCCACTAATCCAGAGAATTTCACTTCTCCCGCCAAGTCAGAGCCAACGTCTTTAGTGGCTTTTTCGGTGGACTTACGGACGTTGCGCCCGGTAATCGCTACCTCTGCCAGCATTTGCCCCTTTTTGACCTTTTCGCCGTCTCGTACCAAGAGCGTTGAGCCTTGGGTAACCGCAAAACTCTCCTTTTGGTCTGTGGTTTCAATCGTCAACAGAGAATTAGTCTCCACCGTTAACGCCTCTTCCCCATGACGGGTCCTCACAGGTCGAGAGCGCAGGCGCTTGGGATAGTGGACTGTGCCCTCAAAGGGTGCCCGGACTTGCGCTGCTACCTCTGCCGTAAATACGCCACCTGTGTGGAAGGTACGCATGGTTAGTTGCGTACCAGGCTCCCCAATCGATTGAGCAGCAATAATACCTACAGCCTCTCCAATGTCAACAAGGTGGGCGTGGGCCAGACTCCAACCGTAACAGTGCTGGCAAACGGAACGCGTGGCTTCACAGGTCAAGGGCGATCGCACAGTCACTTGCTCGACCTTGGCCTGGCCAATTACTTGGCAAAGATCATTAGAAATTGCTGAATTGCGCGGGGCAATTGTCTCACCGGTTCCCGGGTGCTGGAGATCTCGAGCCAAGACTCGACCAAGCAAACGGTCCTTTAACGGAATCAAGACGCGATCGCCATCTCGCATACTTTGAACGGTAATACCCCGCTCTGTACCGCAATCTAGCTCCCGAATAATTACATCTTGAGAGACATCTACTAGGCGACGGGTGAGGTAGCCAGAATCTGCCGTTCTTAAAGCAGTATCTACTAGACCTTTACGGGCTCCATAGGAAGAAATAATGTACTCCGTAACCGTCAAACCCTCGCGGAAATTGGTTTTGATTGGTAGGTCAATAATTTCGCCCTGCGGGTCAGCCATCAGACCCCGCATCCCTACCAGCTGCCGCACCTGCGAAATATTTCCCCTAGCACCCGAAAACGCCATCATGTAGACGGAGTTAAGCGGGTCATTGGACTCAAAGTGTTTTACTACTTCATCTTTAAGTTCTTCACTCGTTCCGTTCCAGGTATCAATTACCTTCTGGAAGCGTTCGACCTCCGTAATTTCGCCACGAGTATAGCGGTCTTCAGTTGCCCGGATTTGTTCTTCTGCGGTTTCCAGTAATTGGCGTTTCGTTGGCGGAACTTGCAGATCATCAACGCTGATCGAAACCCCGGCTTTCGTCGCGTAGCGAAACCCCAAGTCTTTCAGTTGGTCAGCCATCTCGGCCGTGCGCGCTGTTCCGTAGTGCGTAAAGGCCCAGGCAATCAGTTGTTTTAACTGCCCTTTATTGACAACTCGGTTCCGAAAAATGACGGCTGGAAGCTTATCAGTGGAATTTAATGATGCCATTGTTACTCTCTCCAAGTTAGCTGACCAGGGAATCTTGAATGGTCTTGTTGTAGATGATCCGGCCAGGGGTAGTACGGACGTATTGGGCAATCAAGTTGCCCTCTGCATCTTCCCGGATGCGGCGGGAGGGGTAGGTTCTTGTGACGACTCCGTCCGGTGATGTTTGCACCTCCTGGGGTTCAGAGCTGGATTTCTCCTCTACCTGACCATCAAAGCGCACCCAGACATAGGCGTGTAGATCAACTTGCTTTTGCTCGTAGGCCATGATCGCATCATCCAAGCTGGCAAAGTAACGTCCGGCTCCCTGTTGCTGTTTAGGATTCTCAGCTGTCAGATAGTAGCAACCTAAAACCATGTCCTGGCTAGGTGTAACAATCGGCCGACCGGTTGCTGGAGAGAGGATGTTATTAGAAGCCAGCATGAGTAAGCGCGCCTCCGCTTGGGCCTCGATGGATAGGGGGACATGGACTGCCATTTGGTCGCCGTCAAAGTCAGCATTAAAAGCCGGACAGACCAGAGGATGCAGTTGAATCGCTCTCCCCTCAACTAAGATCGGCTCAAACGCCTGAATCCCCAAACGGTGAAGGGTTGGGGCCCGGTTCAGCAGTACCGGGTGACCGTCAATCACTTCTTCCAAAACATCCCAAATAATCGGATCGTTGCGCTGGATCAGGCGCTTTGCCGCTTTGATGTTGTTAACCAGGCCCTGGTGAATCAAGCGATGGATCACGAACGGTTGAAATAGCTCAATCGCCATTTCCCGCGGTAAGCCACACTGGTGTAGCTTCAGCTTCGGACCAACTACGATGACGGAGCGACCAGAGTAATCGACCCGCTTACCAAGTAGATTTTGGCGAAATCGTCCTTGTTTACCTTCAATAATGTCTGATAAGGACTTCAAAGGCCGGTTGTTGGCACCGACAACGGTGCGGCCCCGACGACCATTGTCAATCAGCGCATCCACCGCTTCTTGCAGCATCCGCTTTTCATTGCGCACGATGATTTCTGGCGCTAAGATTTCTTGCAAACGTGCCAACCGGTTGTTACGGTTGATCACACGGCGGTAGAGGTCATTCAAGTCCGACGTGGCAAAGCGACCACCATCTAATTGGACCATCGGGCGCAAATCCGGCGGGATGACTGGAATCACCTCTAAGACCATGCTGTCTGGATGTGAGCCGGTGGCGACAAAGTTATCAACTACACGCAACCGCTTGATCAGTTTTGCCCGCTTTTGACCTTTGGAGCCAGCAATTTCTGTGCGTAGTTGCTCTGCTTCTGCCTCTAGATCAATCGCTTGCAATAACCGCTGGACGGCTTCGGCGCCAATGCCAACTTCAATCCCCGCTAATTGAGTGTCTTCGCTGTAGATCTGGTCTTCCAGTTCCAGCCATTGATCTTCGGTCAGCAGTTGCTTGAAGCTTAAGTTCTCCGCATTGCCGGGGTTAAGAACGACGTAAGCATTAAAGTAAACAATTTGCTCCACATCCCGCAAAGGCATATCCAGCAGCGTTGCCATATAGCTGGGAATTCCCTTGAGATACCAGACGTGGGTTACAGGGGCTGCCAGCTTGATGTAGCCCATGCGATGACGACGCACCCGAGACTCTGTGACTTCCACGCCACACCGTTCGCAGACAATTCCCCGATGCCTCACCCGTTTATATTTTCCACAGTGGCATTCCCAGTCCTTTGCTGGTCCAAAGATCCGCTCACAGAACAAGCCATCCATTTCTGGCTTCAGCGTCCGGTAGTTGATCGTTTCGGGCTTGGTTACCTCACCCACAACTTGCCCGTTGGGCAATGTGCGCTCACCCCACTGCCGGATCCGATCTGGCGATGCCAGACCAATCTTCACGTAGTCAAACCGCTGTTCTAGCTTTGGCATCACTTAAAGCCTTCCTCTCCCAATAACTGCGTATCCTATTGCCTAAAAATCGGCTGAAAGCTAGCGCGATCTCCCGTGATCGCGCTAGTCGTCCTACCAGATTCATCTTGACTTATTAACGACGATCACTCATCACTGTCATCCATATCAACCCGTGAGAACGACTCGTAGGTCGGCCGTGATGGTGTCCGGCGGTTGCCGATGTCAGCCATTAAATCAACTTCAACATCACGGCTAGTTCCATCTTCTTGCGTTTCAACTTTGTGAACAGCGATATCTAAACAGAGCGATTGTAGTTCCCGCATCAAGACCTTGAAGGACTCCGGTGTACCAGGACGCGGAATTGCCTGCCCTTTAACGATCGCGTTTAGCGCTTCGTTACGGCCCTGCATGTCGTCTGACTTCACTGTTAACAGTTCCTGGAGGGTATAGGCTGCTCCAAAAGCTTCCAAGGCCCAAACTTCCATTTCTCCAAACCGCTGTCCCCCTTGCTGAGCTTTACCACCTAAGGGTTGCTGTGTGACTAGGGAGTAAGGTCCTGTCGAACGGGCGTGAATCTTGTCGTCTACCAGGTGAACTAGCTTCAGCATATAGGCTTTACCTACTGCCACTGGCCGATCAAACGGTTCTCCAGTCCGACCATCAAAGACCTGGATTTTGCCTGGGTTGGTCGGATCAAAAAGCCATTCCTCCCCCGTTGTTTGTTGAGCTTCTAGAAGCTTGCCATGTACCGTTGTTCGTGAAGCTTCTTCTCCATGCATCTCATCAAACGGTGTCACCTTAAATCGAGTACCTAGGTTTTCGCCTGCCCAACCGAGAAGGCACTCAAATACCTGGCCCACGTTCATTCGTGACGGAACACCCAAAGGATTAAGAACTAGATCTACAGGAGTGCCATCGGGCAAGTAGGGCATGTCTTCCTGGGGCAAAATCCGGGAGATAATTCCCTTGTTGCCGTGGCGTCCAGCCATCTTATCGCCCACTTGGATCTTGCGGGTCTGGGCTACATAGGCGCGGACGACCATGTTAGCTCCGGGAGGTAGCTCGTCACCCTGTTCTCGGGTAAATACCCGCACATCCACAACTCGACCTTTTTCACCGTTAGGAACCCGCAGAGAGTTGTCCCGGACATCTCTTGCTTTCTCGCCAAAAATTGCCCGCAGCAACTTTTCTTCCGGCGGCTGATCCGACTCACCCTTTGGGGTAACCTTACCTACTAAGATATCTCCAGCGTCTACCCAGGCACCAGGGCGGATAATTCCATTTTCATCCAGCTGGCGCAGCGCATCTTCACCCACGTTGGGAATTTCGCGAGTAATTTCTTCCGGACCTAATTTAGTTTGACGTGCTTCGATTTCATACTTTTCAATGTGAATCGAGGTGTAGACGTCGTCCTGAACCAGGCGTTCGCTGATTAGGATTGCATCTTCGTAGTTGTAGCCTTCCCAAGGCATATAGGCAACCAGCACGTTCTGACCGAGGGCCAGTTCTCCCCCTTCTGTAGCAGAACCATCGGCCATGATTTGTCCTGCCTGGACGCGATCGCCCACGTGAACCAGTGGACGTTGGTTAAGACAGGTATCCTGGTTTGAGCGCTGGTACTTCTGAAGTTTGTAGCTGATTTCGCGACCCTCATCCGTGCGGATCTGGAGTTTGTCTGCAGAAACGTAGGTGACCTCACCATCGGTCCGGCTGACAATGACCATCCCTGAGTCGCGGGCTGCTTGAGATTCAAGACCCGTACCTACCAGCGGTCGCTCTGGTTTAAGGAGGGGAACTGCTTGTCGTTGCATGTTTGATCCCATCAGGGCGCGGTTGGCATCATCATGCTCCAGGAACGGAATTAACGACGCCGCAACAGAGACAATCTGCACGGGGGAAATGGCTACGTAGTCCACTTCCATCGGTGTCGTGGTTGTAAAATCCTGGCGGTAACGCACCGGGACAATATCTCCCTGGATATAACCGTCTGCGTTAACCGGAATGTCTCCCGGTGCCACCCTCAGGTCATCTTCTTCATCAGCGGTCATATAAAGAGGGGCTTGATCTTTGAGAACTCGTCCCTCAGAGACTGGGTAAAACGGAGTCTCGACAAACCCATAGGCATTCACCCGGGCATGGGTAGCTAGGGAACCGATTAAACCGGCGTTAGGCCCTTCTGGAGTTTCAATTGGGCAGATACGACCGTAGTGGCTGGGGTGAATGTCTCGCACGGCAAAGCCTGCCCGTTCCCGGGTCAATCCGCCGGGCCCTAGAGCACTCAAGCGTCGTTTGTGGGTTAACTCAGCTAGGGGATTGGTTTGATCCATAAACTGGGACAGCTGGCTGGAGCCAAAGAACTCCTTGATTGCCGCCACAAGGGGTTTAGGGTTAACCAATGAGGCCGGAGTGAGGGACTCAACATCAGAAACCGTCATTCGCTCCCGGATGATTCGCTCCAGGCGGTTTAAGCCAACCCGAACTTGGTTTTGCAGTAGCTCGCCCACAGAGCGAACGCGGCGATTGCCCAAGTGGTCAATATCATCCACACTGCCGAGATCGAACTCTAAGTTGATCAAGTAATCTACGGCAGCCAGAATATCCTGAGGCGTCAGTACTCGCGTGGTTTCTGGAACATTTAGGCGTAGTTTTTTATTGAGTTTGTAGCGCCCAACCTTACCCAAGTCATAACGTTTGGGGTCAAAGAACCGAGAATCAAGAAGTTGTTGACCTCCAGAAACAGTTGGTGGCTCTCCGGGGCGTAACTTACGGTACAGCTCCATCAGAGCTTCTTCTTCCCCGTATTGCCCTTCTTTTTCAATCGTTTTTTGAAAATATTCCGGGTGGCGTAGGGCGTCAAAGATTTCGTTGTCACTCAGGCCCAGTGCTTTGAGCAACACTTGAGCCGAAAGCTTCCGTGTTTTGTCAATCCGTACCCAAACCAGATCATTTTTGTCGGTTTCAAATTTCAGCCAGGCACCCCGGTTGGGAATCAAGCTGGCGTTGTAGATTCTCCGACCATTTTTGTCAGTCTCCGACTTGTAGTAAACACCGGGACTGCGCACAATTTGATTAACAATTACCCGTTCCGCACCATTAATAATGAAGGTGCCGCGATCGGTCATGAGGGGTAGGTCACCGACAAACACCTCTTGCTCCTTAATCTCACCAGTCTCTTTATTAATCAGGCGAGTGGGCACATACATTTGCACAGCATAGGTGCTGTCACGGCGTTTAGCTTCATCGACATCGTATTTCGGTCGCTTGAGCTTATAATCTTTGGCCAGGAAATGGAGTTCAATCTTGCCAGTATAGTCTGTGATCGGGGAAAAGCTATCTAGCTCTTCGATAAGACCTTCTTCAAGAAACCAACGGAAACTTTCCCGCTGAATCTCAACCAAGTCAGGTAAAGTAAATGCAGGCGGGGTATAAAGCGAATTAGTCATGCGTCTCCTCTAGAGGTCACGCGCGGCGCGAATTTCAGATGGTACAGTGTTAATCAAGAAATGTCAATACCTAATTGCTGGCTTGGAGCTCTTACCAAAAAGCAAGGTAAAAAACCTTCAGACAGCAAAGCAACCGCTTCCAAGTAGATTGTTCGGCGGTTGAGGATTTCAATTATTGCGGCTCCAGCAGCCTAGAGCTGAAAAGACAAACCAAAGTTTCAATTTGTTACACTCCTTTTATTATAGTGACGTTAGTAGCAAATAGGTGCGGTGAGCCTTAGCATTTTTGAGCTAGTCTTAACCTCTAAAAGATAGATAAAGATAGAAACTGATGGTTCTCTAGGCGGCTAGCCTGGCAGTTGAAATAACCGACGGGCATTCTGTGTCGTCTGTTCTGCTAGGGTTTCAAGAGGTACCTGGCGCAACTGAGCCATATACTCTGCTGTGTGTCGCACATAAGCGGGTTCATTTCGACGTTGCTTACGCTTGGGCACTGGCGCTAAAAAAGGACAATCTGTCTCCACTAGCAAGCGATCACTGGGGACCGTGGCCGCTGATGCTTGCACTTGGTTGGCGTTCTTAAAAGTGACAATGCCACTGAAGCTGATGTAGAACCCTAAAGCTAAAAACCAGCCAGTTTCTTCTGGGGTTCCACTCCAGCAATGCATTACACCAGCTACAGGCCCATAGGTTCGATTGAACTTTTGCAGCTGCTCTGCCAGCTCCAAAGCAGCATCCCGACAGTGAATAATCACGGGTAGGTTTAGTTGTCGGGCGATCGCTAGTTGCGCTGCCAAGACCTCAAATTGCTGGTCTCGGTTCTCAGCCCTGTAAAAGTCTAGGCCGATTTCACCAATCGCCACAACTTTTGGATCAGACTGTGCCAACGTCAAAATCTGATTGGTATAGTCGCCAGTCCACTGCTGCGCATCTAGAGGATGTAAGCCAACAGAAAAAAATAGCTCTGGAAATCGATCTGCTAAAGCCTGAATAGCCAAGAATTCCCCCGGTTCTACACAAGAGTGAACCAGCTGGACAACTTCTGCTTCACGCCAGCGCCGAGCTACGTCATCTAAATCGGGCTCGAATGTATCAAAATTGAGATGAACGTGGGTGTCGATCAGCTGCATCTAATACAGAACTACCATAAACCTGCTGCCACCATCGCCTCGATGCCTAAACTTAACTCAAAGTTAGGAAAGGTTAGGAAGCTACGACCTGCTGCTTTAACGCCCGGGCCAGTTGGGATTTTTTGCGGGCACCATTGTTGGGATGCAGAACCCCCCGTTTCACAGCTTTATCAATTTTGCTGTAGGCAGCATTTATCCGCTGTTGGACTTCTTGCATTGCCTCCGGACTGGGGGCTGCTGCATAACCGTTTAAAGTTTCATGGTACTTCTTCGTCAAAGTTTTTACCGCTGACTTATAGGCTTTGTTCCGTAAGCGGTTACGTTCACCGATTTCGACGCGCTTGATGGCAGACTTTATATTAGCCACAGTTAGTCCTAGACAGTTTTTTTCACAAATTTCCAGAAAACTATCATAGCACCTGTGTTTTCAAGTAGCTCTGATTTGGAAAAATCCAGGTTAAGCTATGAAACAAGGGAATCGGTTCCTGTGAGCCGACTCTTGCATAGGTAATTTCGAGTTGGCATTCTAGACTTCATGCTGCGAATTATTACCCAACGGGCCGAGGCACAAACTGAGTTACGTCGCATTTGCGATCGCACTCATGATGACCAAGTGGTTCACAAGGAAGCAACGGTGCGGGAAGTTCTCCAGATGGTCAAGCGTCAGGGAGACCGGGCATTGTTACACTACACAGCTGAGTTTGACCAGCAAACTTTAGCCCCAGAAGAATTGCGCGTCAGCGGCTCGGAACTGGATGCTGCCTACCAGCAAGTTTCCCAAGAGCTCTTAGAGGCGATCCGGCTGGCTCGGCAGCAAATTGAAGCCTTTCACCGCCAGCGTGTCCCAAAAAGCTGGGTGCAGTTTGGGGAAGATGAGGTTGTGCTGGGCAAGCGGTACACCTCAGTCGACCGGGCCGGGCTTTACATTCCAGGGGGGCGGGCTGCCTACCCCAGCACCGTATTGATGAATGCTGTGCCAGCCGTCATCGCGGGGGTGCCCCGGATTGTCATGGTGACACCGCCCGGTCCCGCTAAGACGGTTAATCCGGCGGTGCTAGTTGCCGCCCAGGAAGCGGGAGTGGAAGAGATTTATCGGGTAGGTGGGGCGCAAGCGATTGCTGCTTTGGCCTACGGCACAGAGACCTTACCAAAAGTAGATGTGATTACTGGGCCTGGAAATATCTACGTCACCCTGGCAAAAAAGCTGGTCTACGGCACGGTAGGCATTGATTCCCTTGCCGGTCCCTCGGAGGTCCTGGTGATTGCCGACCATAATGCCAATCCAGTTTATGTCGCCGCTGATCTACTAGCGCAAGCGGAACATGATCCAATGGCGGCGGCCATTCTGCTGACTACGGATCCTAGCCTAGCGACTAAAGTACTAGCTGAGGTGGAGCAGCAATTGCAAAACCACCCACGCCGCATCCTGACAGAAAAGGCGATCGCCCATTATGGTTTGGTGGTGGTGGTGGATTCGCTCCAGGTGGCGGCAGAACTCTCTAACGAGTTCGCTCCAGAGCACTTAGAGTTAGAAGTGAGCGACCCCTGGGCTTTGCTGGAAAGCATTCGCCATGCTGGGGCGATTTTTCTGGGTTCCTCAACCCCGGAAGCTGTCGGGGATTATTTGGCTGGACCAAACCATACCCTACCCACCTCTGGCTCTGCCCGTTATGCCTCAGCGCTAGGAGTCGAAACCTTTATGAAGCATTCCAGCTTGATCCAGTACTCACCGGCAGCTTTACAAAAAGTCGGCAGTGCGATCGAAGTGCTGGGCCAGGCGGAGGGTCTCCACTCTCATCGAGATTCGATTCGGTTCAGAACGCAACCGGAGGCGTAGTATTAGTCCCTTTGCGTGTAATCTAGTCTCTAGACCCCACCCGTATAGTATTTCTAGCAGGCTTCAGGAGACTACACAGTGTTTAAAACGATTCTGGTAGCCCTCGATAGTTCAGAGCTCTCGGAGCGCGTGGTGCGGAGTCTAGACGAATTTCAGATCCAGCCAGATACTCATGTCATCCTGGCGCATGTGATTCCTCCAGCTGAACCTGGCCTGGAAAAACCGGCTGACCAGCCCCAGGTTGAGCCAGAAATTAGTTACCAAAAAATTGAAAATCAACTTCAACTTTTCCAAGTGAGCCTAGCCTATCGTAGCGTTCGAGAAATTGTATCGGGAGACCCGGCAGAGGAGATCGTGCGACTTGCCAACATCTACCACGCTGACTTAATTATCCTTGGCAGTCGTGGCTTGACTGGCATGGAGCGGATTTTGCAAGGATCCGTCAGTAGTCAGGTTGCGGCGGATGCTCCCTGTTCGGTTTTGGTAATTAAGCCCAGTTAGCAGGACGGTCAACCCAGTCCTACTATTGGGTCAGGTTCTGTTGCACACTCAAAAACTGGCGGAGGCGGAACAAGCTAAGGGTTTGCCCTAAGTTTAAGGGCAGTAAGGATACGCCCTCTAAGCGTGACTGTACCCAGTTATCTCCCCAGTACCACTCATGAAAGCCATCAATGCCCTGGCTTAGGAGTAGCCGTAAACAGTTAGCCTCAACCACATCCACCAAATGTTGAATTGCTACTGGTCCCAACCAAACTGTAAAGACAAGTCCCGGATGCAGTTGGGTGGGTAAACCTGTTGATAGCCGTTGTGGCAACCATTGCTGCAGGTAATCTGGACGCGTCAGAGAGTCATGCAGCAACGTTGCTGGGGCCTCGACCTCAATTCGCAATGCACTTTGTTGAAAGCTACCTAGCATTACCGTTGCTATCCCGTCAGCATCGTCACTATTTAGTATGAGGCCAAACCAGTCAGCAGAGAGGCAATTTCATCACTTTCTCTGCCTCCAGCAGCAGTTCTAATTACAGTAAACTGGAAAAAACCTGTTAACAAACGTAATAGTTTGCATGCCTGACCAATTAGTTCGAGCAACAGCAGCAGACGGAGGTATCCGGGCGGTGGGGGTAATTACCACCCGGCTGACGCAAGAAGCAAGGCAGCGTCACAAGCTTTCGTACGTCGCAACAGCCGCACTGGGGCGGACAATGGCAGCAGGGCTGCTGTTAGCCTCCGGGATGAAGCAACCTCAGTCTAGGGTAAACATCCGTGTTAAAGGTGATGGACCTTTAGGCGGTATTTTGATTGACGCTGGTTTGGATGGTACGGTACGGGGCTACGTTGATCACCCGGACGTTGAGTTACCTCCCAATGCTAAAGGAAAGCTAGACGTCGGTGGTGCCGTAGGGCGAGACGGCTATCTCTACGTGATTAAAGATGTGGGATATGGCTATCCTTCCTCTAGTACGGTGGAGATTGTTTCCGGCGAGATTGGTGATGATGTCACGCACTATCTAGTTAGTTCCGAACAAACCCCTTCTGCTTTAGTTCTAGGGGTATTTGTTGAAGCTAAGGGCGTCACCGCAGCCGGTGGTATTTTGGTCCAGGTGCTGCCAAAAGCAGCACGTGATGAAGCTTTGGTAGAGCTGTTAGAGTCACGGGTGTCTGCCCTTTCTGGTTTTACCCCTCTACTACAAGCCAACAAAACTTTGCCAGAAATTTTTGAGCAACTTCTGGGAGATATGGGTTTAGAGATTTTGTCGCAAACCCAATTACTGCGTTTTCATTGCGGTTGCTCCTTTGACCGGATGTTAGGCGCGCTCAAAATGTTGGGGCAAGCAGAGTTGCAGGACATGATTGAGAAAGATAATGGTGCCGAGGCAACTTGCCATTTTTGTGGCCAAGTTTATCAGGCTAGTAGCTGGGAACTAGAGCAACTGATTGTTGATTTGCAAACCGAAACAGGAGGTTAAAGCATGATTGTCAAGCTAAATTTCCCGTATGTAGTAATGTTTGGGATTACGTTTACATCGGGATGTCTGGCTGGCCAGACCGCAGAGCCTACAGCTTGGGTGGTGCCTATTCTGTTAATTGGAGGTGGTTCACTGTATCTTAGCGATCGCGGGTTTAGGCAACTGCAGCGGGGTTTGCGTCAGTTCAGTTTTTGGTTGGGTCACTCCGATATTGGTCAAGCTAGCCCCAAGCTCCTGAACCTTGTCAACTGGAAAAAATCCTGAATTTCTAGGCACTGGCTGAGCTCTAGCAAATCGGAATTTGGTAATTGGTCCGTGAAGGCGATAGGATTGCGAAAGCTTATAGGCAAAACTATCCGATGCCCAGGTCCAGTGTAGGTGTGCAATGACCAAAGACGACGCAGACCAACGCCCACCTCAGGAGGCCAACCTGTTTTCTCAGGCTCCAGCCAGGTTTTTGCACTCATCTCCTCTAAGTGCGCTGCTTCCAGGCGCTAGGAGCTTCAAGCACCGGATTGGCGGGGTACTAGAAAGGGTACCACTGCCTACTAGTTGGGTGTTTTGGGCAGGTGTGGGTACGGTTGGTTTTGCTAGTGCGGGTGCGATCGCCATTGCCCTACTACTGCGGATTCCTGGTATACCCAACTGTCCGCGGATTTTCTGGCCGACTGCCTCTGGTTCCTTACGGCTCTACTGTGCCCAAGTTGCTGCTGACAAGCAAACCTTGGATAACTTGCTAGAGGCGATTGCTTTGGTGAATGGCTTGCCTGCTAACCATCCACTGCGACCCGACATTAATCGCTTGGTAGAGAAGTGGTCACTGCAAGTTTTGGAGCAAGGGGAGTCAGCGTTTCAGTCCGGTCAATTGAAGCGGGCGATTGAAATTAGCCATCAGGTACCTAAAAATACCCGCGCTCACCAGCTAGTGCCGCAGCAGATTGATCGCTGGCGTGATCTCTGGGTAAGAGCAGAAAAAATTTATCAAAAAGCGGAGTCAGCACTACAGCAAGAAAACTGGCGGCGCGCATTCACTCATGCCGTGCATCTGTTGGCGGTGGATAACCGTTATTGGGAAACCACTCGCTATGAAGAGTTAAATCAGAAAATTCTGGTGGCGCAACAGGATGACAAAAAATTATCTAAAGCCAAGTATTTGTTCCGCCAGGGAGGGCTAGACAATTTATCTGCAGCGCTACAACTGATTGCGGAACTAAGCCCCAATACCTACTTTCACAAAACCGCCCAAGCCACGCAAACTGACATTTCACGTAACTTGTTGGACTTAGCCGCGACAGCTTTGGCTAACCAAAACCTGCAAGAGGCAACTAATATTGCTGGGCGCATACCCACAAGCGTCAGTTTCTGGGCAGAAGCTCAAGACTTCATGGAGCTAGCTCAGGCGGAGGCTTCGACCTGGTCTGACGACATCTCAGGTCTGGAATCAGCGATTAGCGAGGCGAAGAAACTAGGTACGAATCGGCCCCTCTACGAGCGAGCCCAGGAGTTAATTGCTGGGTGGAAACTAGAAATTGCCGCACTGAAAATTTTGAACCCAGCTCGATCCTTAGCCCAACAAGGAGATACCAGGAGTTTAAATAGTGCAATTGCCCAGGTGCAAGTGATTCCACCCGGTAACCCTCGCTGGTCAGCAGCCCAACAAGACATTAACCAGTGGACCCAACAAGTCCAGACTATTGAAGACCAACCAACACTGGATCAAGCGGATCAATTTGCTAGTGTTGGCGACCTAGCATCTTTGAATTCAGCAGTGCGGACTGCCAGACGAATTGGGCCAGGGCGAGCATTGTACCAAGAAGCCCAATCTAAAATTCAAGACTGGGTAGATCAACTGCAAGCGGCCAAAGCGCAACAGCAACAAGAGCAGGAATTGCAGCAATTAGATGGCCGTTCTCAGCAGCTGATGCAATCAGGATGGGATTTAGCTGTGCAAGGCACTCCCAAAGCTTTAGCATCAGCTATTCAAACTGCAAATCAAGTTTCTAGCTTCTCCTCGCAAAGGGCGGAAGCGGACGCGGCCATTGACCAATGGAGTCAAGAAATACTGGAGATGGCGCGCCAGCGGGCTAGCTATGACCGGACCGGAGCGATCGCGATCGCCCAGCTAGTTCCCCGCTCTACTAGTGCTTTCGCGGAAGCCCAATCTGACATCCAGTTGTGGAAGGGCAATTAAGCTGTACTAGCTATCCGTAATTTTGAAGCAGCGCCGCCCCCAACACGGTATCGAGTAAGCCTGGAAAAAGAGCATCCAAGTCTTGACGTCGGAGGGAGTTAAAGTGCTGGGTTCCCTCCCTTCGGCAGTAGAGAACGCCAGACTCCCGTAGCACTCGAAAATGATGGGATAGGGTTGACTTTGCGATCGGCACCTCTAACGCGGCACAGGTAAGTTCCCCATTTTCCGCCAAGCGCTTCACAATTTCCAGCCGTACGGGGTCACCCAGTGCGTAGAGCACCCCTGGGAGGGAAATATCATTTCGGTCAGGATGACAAATCAATCTCATAGTTGCATTATCTCATTTAAAGCTCTATAGTTTACTTATTCGAAAAACTTGAACAAGCAAACAAAGCAGTTCAGTCAAGCGGTCAAACAGAAACATTACAGGTCTTTGTCTGCCTATTTGATTGCCACCCGTAGCTGTTAGGCTCCGGCTAACTCGCAAACTTTTTACATAAAAAAACTCACACGTTTAAGGAAGACCAGATGAATACTGCTGAGCATCTTCTTTCGCCGATCCAAGTTGGCCCTTACATACTGCGGAACCGGATGGTGATGGCACCTCTGACCCGCAATCGTGCTGGAGCCGGAAATGTTCCAGGGCCAATAAATGTAATCTACTATACCCAACGAGCTTCGGCTGGGCTACTGATTACCGAAGCGGCGCAAGTTTCCCCTCAGGGGATTGGCTATCCAGCGACGCCGGGTATTCATTCCCCAGAACAGGTGGCAGGATGGCGGCTAGTGACTGATGCTGTACATGAACAGGGAGGGCGCATCTTTCTCCAGCTCTGGCATGTCGGACGGATCTCCCATCCGTCGCTTCAGGAGGATGGTGCACTGCCCGTTGCTCCCTCAGCGATCGCGGCAAAGGGTGAGGCCCAGACCTATGAGGGTCCCCAGCCATTCGTAATTCCCCGGGCCTTAGAAACTAATGAAATTCCAGGCATTATTGACCAGTTTCGTCAAGGAGCAGAAAGTGCGCTGGCTGCTGGGTTCGATGGGGTTGAAATCCACGGAGCCAATGGCTACTTGCTAGATCAGTTTTTGCGAGACGGTACCAATCAGCGGACTGACGCCTATGGTGGTTCGATTGAAAACCGGGCCCGTCTCCACTTGGAAGTCACTAAAGCAGTTGTCGATGTCTGGGGAGCAGACCGGGTAGGCATCCGCCTCTCGCCTAGCGGTACCTTCAACAGTATGCATGACTCAAATCCGCTAGCAACTTTTGGTTACCTGGTCACAGCTCTGAACCGGTTTAACTTGGCTTATCTTCACCTACTAGAACCCAGTGAAGCTGACCTGCGGCATGGTGGCACAGCTATCCCCACATCCCACTTCCGACCCATCTTCCAGGGGCTTTTAATGACTAATGGTGGCTATGACCGGGAGACGGCAGAGGCCGCGATCACCAGCGGTGAGGCTGACCTGGTTTCCTTCGGCACGCTATTTATTGCTAACCCTGACTTGCCAGAGCGCTTCCAGTTGAATGCACCCTTGAACCGGCCTGACGCTGCATCATTTTATGGTGGGGACGAAAAGGGGTACATCGACTACCCAGCTCTCCAACTTCAACCCCGCTAAGTGGCACTCCAGGTTCCAGAGGAGGCCTCAGGATGAGATTGAAAGTTGCTTTTACCGCGGCGATATTAACTCTCTGTAGTGCTGTATGGCCTAACATAGTAGCCCAAGAAACGACAACTACAACACAGAAACCTACAGTTAAAACACAGAGAACTACGCTCAATGCTCAACAAACGTCGATCAAGTGGCATGGTCATGCTGCTTACACGATCACAACCCCTCGTGGCAAAGTGTTGATGGTTGATCCATGGCTGAAGAATCCAGCCAACCCAGAGGTTAAGAATGGCGGAAACCCGCTGTCTTCCATTCAAAAAGCTGACTATATCCTAATCACGCATGGTCACTTCGACCATGTTGGTGAGGCTGTCGAGTTGGCGAAGAAGACTGGGGCGCGCTTGGTGACCAACTTTGAGCTAGGAACTAACATGACGAAGATCCTGGGTTACCCGAAGGCGCAAGCCAATCTCGATACCTTAATGAACATCGGTGGAGAAGTCCCGATTGCTGATGGTGAAGTGACCGTGGCGATGATACCCGCAATCTACTCAAGTAGCATCCAGAATCCAAATCCTGGGCCAAAGGAGCCTGAACTTGTCTATGGGGGTAACCCGTCAGGTTTTGTATTGCTGATCAAGAATGGTCCTACTATCTATCACACCGGTGACACCGCTTATTACAGAGATATGGAGTTAATCGGTGAACGCTACAGACCAGATGTTGCTCTCGTAAACATCGGTGGTCATTTCGGGATGGAACCAGAGATGGCGGCAAAGGCGGCAGCGGCGGCGAAAGCCAAACTTGCAACCCCCCAACATTTTGCGACGTTTCCGGTAATTACCCAAGATCCTAAAAGCTTTGCGAATGCCCTCAAGAAAGAAGGTATACCTTATTTGTTGATGCGGCCTGGAGGGGCAATCACCTTCCAAGGCAAGCAGTTAGCAAAAGCGCAATAAGTTAGGTAGGGATGGGTCCTAGCAAAGAGGCTGATTATCTTTGAGTGATTCCGTACAGGACTCTTCCCCGGCCTTCAGGGGTGGCTGACCTTGATTCTATAGCCTCACCCATTGACTCAAACCTTTGAGAATGCCGAAGGCCGTGGATCAATTTCCGGGTGATTAATCCTAAATAGCTGAGAGGTTGAATCGTGATTGAGCTTTACTACTGGACAACACCCAACGGTCACAAGATCACGATGTTCCTTGAGGAAGCAGGGCTACCTTATCGGATTGTGCCGGTCAATATTGGCAGCGGCGATCAATTCAAACCTGACTTTCTCAAGATTGCACCCAACAATCGGATTCCGGCGATCGTTGATCACGAACCAGCGGTTGGTGGCGAGCCAATTTCAGTGTTTGAATCGGGCGCGATTCTGCTCTACCTGGCAGAAAAAACCGGAAAGCTAATTCCATCGGATTTACGCGATCGCGTGGAAGTGCTCCAGTGGTTATTCTGGCAAATGGGCGGTTTAGGACCCATGGCGGGGCAAAACCACCACTTTAACCGCTACGCCCCAGAAAAGATTCCCTATGCGGTTGATCGTTATGTGAATGAGACGGCGCGCTTGTACGCGGTGCTGGATCAGCGGCTGATCAATAGGGAGTTTATTGCGGGTGAGTATTCCATCGCCGATATTGCAGCTTACCCCTGGATTGTGCCCTACGAAACCCAGGGGCAGAACTTAGCGGAGTTTCCTAACCTAAAGCGGTGGTTCGAGACAATTCAGGCCCGTCCGGCAACCGTTCGTGCTTATGAGCAGGCAGAGGCATTTAAGGAGCAGCAGCTGGATATTGAAAAGTCCCGCAGCTTGTTGTTTAACCAGTCGGCAAAAACGGTGCAGCGCTAAGCACCCTACGTATCAAAACCAACTTCAGATTACTTGTACATTGCATCTAAATAAGGGGCATCGCACCCTATCTTTTATCGAATCGATTACCTATCTAAAAGGAAACCAATGATGATCCAAGGCTATGCTGTCATGTCTCCCAAGTCAGAGCTAACACCATTCGAGTATGGCTTAGATCCACTAGATCCTCTAGAAGTAGAGGTGCGCGTTCAATACTGCGGCATTTGTCATAGTGACCTGGCGATGATTGACAACGATTGGGGCATGAGTGCCTATCCGCTCGTGCCTGGACATGAAGTGATCGGCGAAGTGACAGCGGTAGGACAGCAAGTTAAAAACATCAAAGTTGGACAACGGGTTGGCGTTGGTTGGCAGTCAGGCTCCTGCCAGGTGTGTCACTATTGCGATCACGGCAAAGAGCACCTCTGCATCGATGAACAAAAACAAACGATTGTTGGGCGACATGGGGGGTGGGCAGATTCCGTTCGGGCTCAAGCGCGTTTTGCGGTTCCGATTCCTGACGGTTTAGATTCCTCCGTTGCGGGCCCACTGATGTGTGCCGGTACAACTGTCTGGTCGCCGATGATCCATTACGGCGTTCGTCCAGGCATGAAGACTGCTGTCCTGGGCGTTGGCGGGCTGGGCCATTTGGCTGTGCAGTTCCTGGCTAAGTTTGGCACGCAGGTGACGGCTATCAGTTCCACGCATAACAAAGAAGATGAGGCGCGCCAACTGGGTGCTACGGATTTCATCGCCACCCGTGGTACGGATGAACTCGCTAAAGCAGCGATGCGATTTGATTTCATCCTCTCAACAGTTTCAGCAGACGTGGAATGGAGCCAATTGATCGATGCCCTTGCTCCTGAAGGCAGACTGTGTATTGTGGGTGTGCCTGAAAGCGACCTGAAGCTCCCGGCTTTTCCGATGATTATGTATGAGCGCTCAGTTAGCGGTGGGCGCGCCGGTGCGCCCAGCGATACAGCCGCAATGATGGAGTTTTGTGCCCAGCATGGGGTGGCACCGATGTGTGAGCAGTTTGAAATGAAAGATATTAACCATGCCGTTCAGCATGTCCGGGGTGGGAAAGCACGCTATCGGGTTGTGTTAGCTAACTAGAGCTCCAGCGGTTTCCATCAGAGTTCTGGCCCGCTCCGTACTTCAGATCGCCCGGCAGGAAAGATGAGGCCGACACACTAGTGTTTGGCGTTAGCGATACCTCCTCAAACCTAGTATTGGCAGATCTTGTATTCAACAAAAACTACCTTGAGTGGGGTTAGCATCGCCCCATCGGCTCAGGCAGTCCTAATACTTACCGACTAACAACTTGATACTTTTGATCAACCTAGGAGATTTACGATGACGGACAACAACGCAAAAGTCTGGCTAATCACGGGTAGCTCAACCGGATTTGGATGCTCGTTGAGCGAGGCAGTTCTAAAGCGCGGCGATCGCGTTGTGGCGACCGCCCGCAGGCCGGAGCAGCTGAGTGAACTTGTCGATCAATATCCCCAAACCGTAAAAACTATCCGCCTAGATGTGACTGATCTTCAGGAAGTTCACGATGCGGTGCAGACCGCACTCGACGCCTTTGGCCAGGTGGATGTGCTGGTTAACAACGCAGGCTATGGGGTGTTGGGGGCAATTGAAGAGATCAGCGATGAAGCGATTCGCCGCCAGTTTGAAACGAATGTTTTTGGGGCCCTGAATATGATGCGGGCCGTTCTACCCACGATGCGGCAGCAGCGGAGCGGACATATTCTTAATCTCTCATCTGTCGGTGGTTTTGTGAGCTTTGCGGGGGCTGGAATTTACAACGGCACCAAGTTTGCCTTGGAAGGGCTATCGGAAGCGCTAGCGAAGGAAGTTGAGCCTCTGGGAATTAAAGTGACCATTGTGGAGCCGGGAGCTTTTCGCACGGACTTCAACGGGCGATCGCTGGCCCTTCCCGATCAGACCCTTGAAGACTATGCGCCCACCAGTGGCCAGATGCTTGAATGGATTCAGGAGATGGACGGCCAGCAACCCGGTGATCCAGACAAAGCAGCCGCAGCAATGATCCAGGCAGTGGAGAGCAAAAACCCGCCGCTAAGATTGGCGTTAGGGGCAGATGCGGTCAGCGCGATTCACGAGAAGCTGGAATCTGTTAAAGCAGAGCTCGATGCCTGGGAGCAGATTGCCGTCAATACTGCCTTTGAGGGCGTTGAGGTCGGTGCGGTAGGGAGGCACTGAATTGTCAGTTTGCCGACAGGTGAGGAGTAAGACCATCCAGGTCAATCGGAGCGTTTGAAGAACTCTCGTAGGTGCAGGAAGAGTAGACCATGGATTTGCAACTGGAAGGAAAGCGTGCTCTGGTCACTGGCTCTACCGCTGGAATTGGGTTTGCGGTTGCGTTAGGGCTAGCGAAAGAAGGAGCTGCGGTTGTTGTGAATGGGCGATCGCCCCAGCGGGTAGACTCAGCTGTGCAGCAGATTCAAAGCCTGGCCCCAACCGGAAAAGCCTCCGGTGTTGCTGCCAATCTTGCCACAGCAGCGGGTGTAGAGGAACTGCAGCGACAGGTTCCCGAAGTGGACATTTTGGTGAACAACCTCGGCATCTTCGAACCTAAACCCTTTGAAGAAATTACAGATACCGATTGGTTGCTTTTCTTCGAGACGAATGTACTGAGCGGGGTGCGGTTGACGCGTCACTATTTACCGGCAATGAAAAGCCGTAATTGGGGACGTATCCTCTTTGTCTCCAGCGAATCGGCACTGAATATCCCCCCAGAGATGATTCACTATGGGATGACTAAAACGGCACAGCTCGCTATTTCACGCGGTTTGGCAGAAACCACAGCAGGAACGGGGGTGACCGTCAATTCGATTCTACCCGGCCCAACTAACTCAGAAGGGGTGGCAACTTTTATTGCAAAACTGGCCCAAGAGCGAGGAATCGATGGAGCTGCAATGGAGGCGGAATTTTTCCAAACCGCGCGCCCTTCATCCCTGCTGCGGCGTTTTATTACACCGGAGGAGGTAGCGAACCTGATCATTTTTGTCTGTAGTCCGGCTTCATCAGCCACAAATGGGGCGGCCTTGCGAGTTGAGGGTGGCGTTGTACGTTCTATTAGTTAGGCAAAGGGACCTGAACGTGAGGACAGGGATAGAGCAATATGATCAGCAGAGGAGTTAACCCATGAAAGCAGCGTGGTATGAGAAACAGGGAGAAGCGCAGGAAGTTTTGCAGGTTGGCGATTTGCCAGAACCTTCTCTAGGCAAAGGAGAGGTGCGGGTGCGGGTTCATGCTTCGGGCATTAATCCCTCTGATACTAAAAATCGCAGTGGTTGGGCAGACTTGCCCCTGCGATTCCCCCAAGTTATCCCCCATCAAGACGGAGCGGGTGTGATTGAGGCGGTAGGTGAGGGTGTGCCTTCCGCCCACGTGGGGGAGCGCGTGTGGATCTATGAAGCCCAACTGGGACGTCCTTTTGGCACGGCTGCGGAGTTTGTTGTGCTACCTAGTGAGCAGGCAGTGCGTCTACCTGATGGTACGAACTTTGTAGCAGGGGCTTGCCTGGGGGTTCCGGCAATGACCGCTCACCGCTGTGTGTTTGCCGATGGTCCGGTGACGGGTCAGACCATCCTCGTTTCTGGAGGAGCAGGTGCAGTCGGTCACTACGCGATTCAACTGGCTAAGTGGGGTGGAGCAACGGTGATTACGACGGTCAGTTCTGGGCAAAAGGCGGAAGTCGCTCACGCTGCTGGTGCTGATCAGGTGATCAACTACAAGAGTGAGGATGTAGCAGCCCGGATTAAGGAGATCACGAAGGGAGAGGGAGTTGATCGAATTGTCGAGGTGGCGTTTGCCAGTAATTTGGCCGTTGACATTGCCGTTTTGCAAGGAAATGGTGCGATCGCAACCTACTCGTCTGATAGCGACAATCAACCGCAGCTGCCATTCTTGCCGTTGTTGACGAAGAACATTACGGTCCACTTTGTCTTAGTCTACGTGATGTCTAAGTCAGCCCATCAAGCGGCGATCGCTGACATCACAACCTGTTTAGAAACCGGAACGCTACACCATTTAGTTGCTCAACGATTCCCTCTGGCGGAGGTTGCCGCTGCCCATCAAGGCGTTGAAAGTGGTCACATGATCGGTAACGTTGTGCTCGAGATCAACTAATAAGAAGCAATAGTCATAAGGTGATAGCTCATTTGGATCATGCCTATAGGAGAAGCTAGATGAACGCAACAGAAAAAGTCGCTGTGGTCACGGGTGCCAATCGCGGCATTGGATTTGCAACCTGCCGTCAACTGGCAAAGCAGGGGTTCCAGGTTGTGCTTACTAGCCGCGATCAATCAAAAGGGAAAGCAGCAGTTGACCAACTGCAGGCGGAGGGACTTCAAGTAATTCACCATCCGCTAGAGGTCACTAACCCGGTCAGTGTTGAGCAGCTTGCTAACTTTATGCGGCAGAAGTTTGGTCGCTTGGAGGTGTTGGTCAACAACGCCGGTGTTCTTTTGGATTACCGAGATTCTGATGGAAGTCTATTCAACACAAAAATTGATACCCTACGGGAAACGATGGAAACCAACGTTTATGGTCCTCTCAGACTTTCTCAAGGATTAGTGCCCCTGATGCAAGCCCATAATTCTGGTCGAATCGTGAATGTCTCCTCCGGTGCTGGGCAGCTATCTGATATGTCAAGTGGCTACCCAGCCTACCGGATATCCAAAACTGCCCTGAATGCCCTGACGCGGATTTTGGCGGATGAGCTAAAAGGGACTAATATTCTAGTGAATTCCGTTTGTCCTGGCTGGGTTAAAACGGACATGGGCGGTGCCAACGCTCCGCGCACCCCGGAGCAGGGGGCTGATACCATCGTCTGGCTAGCGACACTCCCAAACGGTGGACCAACAGGTGGTTTTTGGCGTAACCGCCAGCCGATTGAGTGGTAGCAAACATGAGAAGTTTGAGTTATGAGTTAAAGAAATAAGTAGTCGCGCCTCTAGCTGCCTACCTAAGAGGCAACATGAATAATGAGAGGCAACTCAAAACTCAACTTTAAGAAGATCAAACCTATTTGAGGATTTAACAATGTCATCAGTTGCAGAAGTAACAGACTCTACCTTCCAGCAAGAAGTACTCAGTAGTGAGCACCCTGTTTTAGTTGACTTTTGGGCCCCTTGGTGTGGACCCTGCCGGATGGTTGGCCCAGTGGTTGAGGAAATTGCCCAGGAATTCAATGGCAAGGTGAAGGTCCTCAAGCTCAACACGGACGAAAATCCCAGCGTAGCTAGTGAATATGGAATTCGTAGCATTCCCACGTTAATGGTTTTCAAGGGTGGTGAGCGTGTGGATATGGTTGTTGGGGCAGTTCCAAAGACGACGCTGGCGCAGACACTGGAGAAGTACATTTAACCTCGATTTCCATGTCACTCAAAACCTTTACTCTCGGCGATCGCCTGTACGATTATTGTCTATCGGTTTCCTCCCGTGAGCCGGACATCCTGCGGCAATTGCGGCAGGAAACAGCACGCCACCCGATGGCTGCGATGCAGGTTTCACCGGAACAGGGACAGTTCATGGCGTTGTTGATCCAACTGCTGGGAGCGAGGAAGACTTTAGAAATAGGCACCTTTACCGGGTACAGTTCTCTCTGGGTTGCTCTGGCTCTGCCGCCAGACGGTAAAGTTGTTGCCTGTGATGTGAGTGAAGAATGGACCTTGATGGCGCGGCGCTACTGGCAGCAAGCGGGTGTAATGGCCAAAATTGACTTGCACTTAGCGCCGGCTCTCGATACCTTAGCTAAACTTTTGGCATCAGGTCAGGCTAATACGTTTGATTTTGCTTTCATTGATGCCGACAAGGAAAATTATCTGAACTACTACGAGCAGTCCCTGCAACTTGTCCGTCCGGGAGGGCTAATTGCGATTGATAACGTTCTCTGGTCAGGTAGAGTCGCTGATCCACAGGTTCAAGATAAAAGTACAGTTGCCATCCGCACTTTTAACCAAGCACTTCATGCCGATGAACGCATCTCCCTGAGCTTGGTGCCGATTGGGGATGGCCTGACCCTGGCTTTGAAGCGTTAAAACTTTAGATAACTCAGAGTCGCGATCGTAAATCAGGCCCGTGTAGCTACTCCTGTCCTGCAAGCTAGCAACCTTTTTGTCACCCGTGCGGCTGATGCGAGCACGGTTGCTCTAACGCTATTTATTGGGTAGGCGTTGAGCTGATGAATTTCGATCAGACAAACTCTAGATTGACTTCACGTTCATCATGTGGACAAAAAATTTGCAATCAGGATTTTAAGGAGTAGCATTAATGCAACTGAAGCCAATCAATCAACAGGTTGTTGCAGTCGTGGGGGCGACTAGCGGCATCGGGCGCCAGACCGCTCTCGAATTTGCTAAGCGAGGCGCAAAGGTGGTTGTCTCTGCCCGCAGCCAGCCAGGATTAGATTCCTTGATCGAAGAGATTCGGGGCTTTGGCGGCGAGGCAACTGCTATCGTTGCCGATGTGACCGTATTTGATCAAGTCAAGGCGATCGCGGACCGTACGGTGGAGGTGTACGGGCGACTTGATACGTGGGTGCATACCCCCGCTACCAGCGTCTATGCCACTTTGGAAAATATAAAGCCAGAAGAGTTTCGGCGCGTCATCGATATCAGCCTGAACGGGCAGGCTTACGGTGCGATGGCGGCGCTACCCCATCTCAAGCGGCAGGGGCAAGGGGCGCTGGTCCATGTCTCTTCAATTTTGGGTAGGCGAGCGCTGCCGCTCCAAAGCGCTTATTGCGCCGCAAAACACGGAATAGAAGGCTTCCTCGAATCCCTCCGCGTCGAACTGAAACATGAGGGAATACCGATCAGTGTAACGAGTGTGATGCCCGCCGCCGTTAACACCCCTTTATATAACAATGCTCTGACGCGGCTAGGTGTGAAACCGGCAAGCTTACCACCTTTCTACGAACCCAGCCTTGTGGCTGATGCGATCCTCTACGTTGCCGAACACCCAACTCGTGACTTCCTGGTTGGGGATGCGGCTAGGGCACTAGATCTACTGCAGCGGCTGTCGCCGTCACTAGTAGATTTCTTGTTGCTGCGCGTTGCCTTTAAACTTCAACGCACTTCTGAGCCAAAGTCCGAAGATGCGCCAAACAATCTTTATCAGCCTATCCCTGCCCACGACAGAGTTGAGGGAGACTTTAGTCACCTGGCGATACCGAGCGTCTCCGACTGGATAGACAAAAATCCAATCTTTAAGTGGGGGGCAGTAGCTAGTGTAGCCACTTTGGCATTCCTAGCCGCGCAAGCATTCAACACCGGGGGGCAGGTTTAGGATGGACTGGGCCAAACTGGAAAATCAAGCTCAGTTGTGGCAGTACATACAGGGACTGCAAAAGTTGGCTCAGTGGGCAGACCCATTACGCCAGCCCCTGGAGAGTGCGAACAGATCAGGGGAGGGCGATTCCTCGGCATTGCTTGAGCTGACCCATGTCTACTGGGAGATCTATGAAAAGACGTTTAGCAGCATTCTGCAAATCCCTAGCCTGGGATACAGCCGTGAACTGAACGCCAAATTGTTTCAGAGCTTTGAGTCCTGGATAAACTTCTACCAGGCAAGCTTTGACTATCAGATCATGCTGGTTGATGTCTGGGTGCGGGCCTTGGAGGAGCTGATTCGGTTGATCGGCTCCGAGGAAAAGGAGATTCACAACTGGCGGCAGCTTCTACAGGCTTGGAGTAAGGTCTTTGACCGGGTGTTTGCCCAAACGTTTCGTTCCGGAGAGGCGCTGGCAACTCAAGGAAAGTTCTTGAACGCTGCTATGACCTCTAGGCTGCATCATCAACAACTGGTGGAAGTGCTTCAGAAGATCAATGACCTGCCACTTAGGAGCGAAGTGGATGAGGTTCACCGTAGCATCTACGAGTTGCGTAAGGAAGTTAAAGCCCTCAAAAAAGCTTGGGCAAAATCCCAAATTGATGGACTTGATTAAATTTACTCAGAAACTGGGCAAAGGCGTCGAGATCTATAGCCGCCTGCGTGAGGAGGATATTGCGATCGGGGTGAGCCCCAAGGAAGTCGTATACCGGGAGGACAAGCTGGTACTGTACCACTTCACGCCCCAGGTGGAGCCTTTGCTGCCCATCCCCATCCTGATTGTTTTTGCCTTGGTTAATCGCCCCGCTATTGTGGATTTGCAGGAGGGGCGATCGCTGGTTGCCAACTTGCTCAATCTGGGTCTAGATGTTTATCTGATTGACTGGGGTTATCCGAGCCGCGGCGATCGCTGGTTGACTTTAGACGACTACATCAATGGCTACATCAATAACTGTGTGGATGTGGTGCGTGATTGCCACAAACTTGATCAAATTAACCTACTAGGAATCTGCCAGGGAGGAACCTTTAGCCTTTGCTACAGTTCCATTTACCCTGAGAAGGTGAAAAACCTGATTACGATGGTTACCCCAGTCGATTTTCAGATCACTGAAGGGCTCCTGAATGTTTGGGGTGGTTGTACATCAGGGTCACAGGTTCTAGACGTAGACCTGATGGTGGACACGCTAGGCAACATTCCTGGTGACTTCCTGAACGTTGAATTCTTGATGCTGAAGCCTTACCAATTAGGGGTTCAGAAGTATATTGACCTGCTAGACATCATTGATGATCAGGATAAGCTGCTCAACTTTCTGCGTATGGAAAAGTGGATTTTTGATAGCCCT
>CADCWO010000033.1 GCA_902806435.1 uncultured Synechococcales cyanobacterium
GTACTCCAAGATGAAGGTTGAGCGTGAACAATCGCTGTTGCGGCACTTGTACCTTTGCTTGCCTTCCCTTGAGTTGCCATGTTTGACAACATTCGTACAACTGCAAGCCGGACATAGGTTGGGTTCTAAAACCATGCTTAAGCTGATACACCAAGCCTTGATCTTATCTCTCTTAAATCCAACATTACCAAGTAATTCTGGTGGCAGCAGGCATCTTTAGTCATGAGGAACAACACCTGCCCATATTATGGTTTTTTAAGTCCCTCTACTTAGTTGATCGGTGAAGGCGTAAGCAAAAGATTACTGGTGAAAGTTCGGCACCGAACTAGAGGGAGATAGCTTGTTACTTGAAAAATAGAGTTGTGTGTTAGAGATATGTGCAACCATTTCTGCACGCGACGAAACTTCTAGCTTACGGAACATTCGCTTCAAAGCCTGCTTGACAGAATTTTCAGTAATCCAAAGTTCAGTCCCGATTTCTACATTGGTTCGCCCCATTGCCACCAAATCGGCAATTTGTAGCTCACGAGGCGTTAGTCGTTGGCGTAGCCCCTCGGAAAGAGAAGGGGTGCTAAAGGTTTGGTGTTGAGGGATCAAAGTTGCGCTTTGCGCGAATCGCATGGTTGAAGTCCAAACCGACAGGTGTAAACAAATAGCACTCAAATCGGCTAGATCTCGGGTATCAAAGGCAGGCATTGATTTTTCACGGGTACAGCCCACTGCGCCGACTAATTGACCGCGATCGATGATCGGTCCTGCCATCACATGCCAATGATCCGGACGAGGACAAATGATTGTCCACGCCTTGGGTGATGTCACCATTCCTTCGTGAGCAGGAGTATGACGTTCGGCAACATAACGCGCTACTGGATTATGTTCAGTGGATAGTGCAACGTTCAGTATTTTCTGAAGATTGCGATTGGCTAAACGCAGTTTGTCAAAGAAGAAGATTCCCGATCGCTTGGCTGCAAAATACTCACCGATGTTTGGTACGAGATGCGATCGCACTTCCTGTTCATCCTTGACCCGATTAATGGCTTCAAATAAAAGTTGCAAGGAAGTTGTCATAGTGTCAAAAAGAGTACTCGATCGAGGACTAGGCGCGGTGAGCTGCCATTCCTAGTATAAGGCTAGATTTAATTGCAATCGCCACAAGGAGATGAATTCATGACTGACTCACAAAAGCACATCATTAGTTTGGTCTTTTATCCTGGCATGACGGCACTTGATATGGTAGGGCCCCATCAAGTTTTTAGTGCACTTCCCGGTGTCGAATTTCATCGCATCTGGAAAACGCTAGACCCAATCAAAACCGATGACGGATTAGTGATTCTGCCTGATACCACCTTTGCAAATTGCCCGTCCTTGGACGTTGTCTGTGTCGGCGGCGGCTTAGGACAGTAAGCAGTCGTAGATGATCCAGAGGTGCTTGAATTTTTTCGTCAGCAAGGCAGCACTGCAAAGTTCATCACCTCTGTGTGCGGTGGGTCTGAATTTCTGGCAAAGGCAGGACTGCTGCAAGGCTATCGAGCGGCGACTCACTGGGGGATGCGCGAACAACTCGCAAAGCTAGGCGTTGAGGTTGGAACCGATCGCGTAGTCGTTGATCGCAATCGAATTACTGGTGGAGGCGTGACAGCAGGGATCGATTTTGGTCTGACAATCGCGAGATCCTTTGTGGTGAAGAAACTGCCAAAATTATTCAACTCTTAATAGAGTACAATCCTGCCCCACCATTTGATGTCGGCTCGCCCGAAAAAGCTGGGGCTGAGTTGGTCGATAAAGCAATGTTATTTATGCGGCAGATATCGAGTTTAGAACTAACAAAATAGGCAGGCTAAACATGCTTACAACTTCAGAAACAGATCGCGATACTGCTGCCACAAGCTGGGTAAAACTTGGTTTTTACGCGACTTCCATCATCTTTAACCTCTGCTTGATAGCTCAAGTGTTAACGGTTGGAGTTGCTTATTTTACTGATCCTGCCTGGTGGACGGTTCATGTCTGGCTGGTGCGAGGGTACAGTGGGCTGTCATTACTCTTGCTCGGCGGGGCGTTGATTGTGCCATTCTCAGACAGCATTCGATCACTCGCCGTCAGTCTACCAGTGCTGCTGGGACTCCAATTTTGCACCATTCATCTCAAGACACCACTCCACCTGGAGATCCTTCATCCGTTGATTGGATTCACGTTGTTCTATGTTTCCTCAAGCCTTGTCCATCGTGTATCGCGTGAGGTGGTTACCAAGCCGGATTCAGTCACTGAGTCTTAGGGAATTTCTAAAAGTGTAAATGAGCATAACGCGCTGTCTATGAAAACTTCGGAGCAACCCACAACTTGCTTGTATAGCCAGGAAGAAGTCCAGCAAATTTTGAACATTGCGCTGGCACAGCACCCTACTCCAGAGACTAAGCTATCTTATGCTCAGGTACTAGAGATTGCTGAAGAACTACAGATTCTCCCCGAAACGCTCAAGCTAGCAGAAAACAAGTGGCTCAGCAAGCAGGAGGCGATTGAGAAACGCCAGAAGTTTGATGCTGATCGACGATCGAGATTTCAAGAGAGAACGGGTAGATATGTGATCATCAATGCCTGTTTGGTTACGTTAAATGTTCTCACTGGGTTTAGTATTCCTTGGTCGCTCTATGTCCTGGTTTCTTGGGGAATGATTCGTGGTTTGGATACGTGGAGATTCTTCTATCAAGCTCAAGGTCAAACCTATGAGCGGGGTTTTCAAAACTGGGAGCGCAAACAAAAAATTCAGAGGCCGGCTGAAAAGTAGCTATTGGTTGGGACTGCAACACTCATTTAAGACGCTGGAGTCGAACTTAGCTCGACTTTATCCATCAGGCAGCATAGCAGAGCAAGCCAGACCAACGGTTAAAGAGCGCTCGTGGAACATTTACCGTATCGGTTTCTCCAGTAGACAGAAGGGCATTGTCAACTTAACCCAGGTTTTGCAAAATCAAGCACTTTTCTCTTCTATAGCCCTACGGAGCTGTATTAAGACGTATAGTAGGAAAACAGAGTAACAGGAAGTCTGGTTGTGTTGCAAAAAGTAGTTGAGAATATGGAGATTCCCTTTCAGGGAATCAACTCAAGCAGCCATTCCAAAGAGTTGACTGATGAAGTTGACCCGTTGCTCAACAGCTCCTCTCGCCACTCCTTGAATCTGTCCTTTCCTGATCATGCGCATCATCTCGTATCCTCTAAGGGTTCGCCTCGCTGTGTTGAAAGACCCAAACCCCATTCCTGGCTTGACTAAGCACTTGATAAACCTGTGGTCCTGCTCGACGATGTTGTTGAGGTACCGACACTGGCGCAACTCAACTGTTTCAGGTAACTCCAGCTCAGCTTTAAGCTCAGCTATTGCTTTTGGGTAGGCCGGTTTCTTATCGACTGTCACCACCCGTGGTTGCTGATTGTGGGTAGCCTTTAACATCTTGCGGAAAAACCGTTTTGCCGACGAGCGCATCCCGCTTGGCAGTGAGCAAAAAGTCGAGGGTGTTGCCCGCTGAATCCACAGCCCGGTAAAGATACTTCCACTTGCCCTTAACTTTGACGTAGGTCTCGTCCACCCGCCACGAATCGTTGGTGGAACGCAAGTGGCGGCGGCAACGCTTGTCTAGTTCTGGGGCGTAGTCTTGGACCCACCGAAACACCGTGCTGTGATCTACAGGTAAGCCACGCTCAGCTATCAACTCCTCCACCTGTCGGTAGCTCAGGGGATAACTCAAGTACCAGCGCACACAGCAGAGGATGATATCGGGCTGGGTGGAGTCGAGGGGAGCTATTATGCTCCGCCCCTCTCCATTAGATCCGGACGTGCCCGTTTCCGTGCATCCGGCTCCCGATTATCTTTGCTTGCTCATGTGGATGTAATCATGGCAACTTTCGTGGATAACCATCAAGTTTTGGCTTTTCCAGTTGCTGTGATTGCTGTCGATGTGGTGGAGGTGTATCCTCTCGTCGCCAATAAGTTTGGCTCCACAATATCCGCATGCATGGTGCTGTCTTCTCAGCAAGCTTGCTGTAATCCCGTGGTAGAGTTTGGAGTTTCTAGTACTCCAGTACAGGCTGTCGCCATCATAGGGCGAGCGTTCACCCGCTACATTGACATGTCTGTTTTCAGCATAAGAGACCTTTGGAAATGCCTTGGCTACAAGGTCATTGATCTGATAGCGGTTTAGCTTCTTCTCCTGCTTGAAAACCTTCCACGTGCGGTGTTCCATTCTCCATAAGGAGAACCGGGAACCGTCCAGCTTACAGTAGCGGTGATAGTTTCTCCATCCTCTGACCAAAGGAGCCAGCTTAGTTGCTTTAGCAGTTGCCCCATCGTTAGAGCAATTGACGATGCGTTTAACTTTCCTACGGAATGTTTGGTAGTTGTCCTCGCAAGGGACACCTCTAAACTTCCCATTGGCTTGCACTTGGAAGTGCCATCCCAAAAAGTCAAAGCCATCTGTCGCTGATACTACTCTCGTTTTCTGCCAGTTAACCGCCAGTCCCAGGTCTTCTAGAAAATTCACAATGTGCGCGAGGATTGCCTGCGCGTCATCTTTGGGTTTGAGGATGACGACCATATCATCCGCATACCTGATACTGCTGTGAATAGTTTCGATACCATTGAGTGCAATGTTTGCTAATGTGGGCGAGATACAACCACCCTGAGGGGTTCCTTGTTCGGGAAAGCCAGGGGTTGTTCCTGCTTTGAGGCATCTCCAAATTCCCGCCTTGAAGGATTGAGGGAGAATCAGTTTCTCCATCATCTTTTCGTGCCGGATGCGGTCGAAGCATTTTTCGATGTCGAGTTCTAGAATCCGCTTGTGCCGTCCTCCTTTATTGGAGGACAGGTTGAGGAATAGAACTCTTTGAGCATCATGGGCACACCTACCTGGGCGGAAGCCGTAGCTTCTGGCATGGAAGGTCGCCTCATGGGCAGGGTCTAGTGCGTAGTGCACCAACTTTTGCCATGCCCTATCGGCGATGGTCGGTACCTTGAGCAGCCGGGTCGTCCCATCTCGTTTCGGAATCGGGATTTCCCGTAGCCTCTGATGTTTCCATCTCAATGCCTCTGTCTTGAGCATGCCTGCGAGGTCAAACCGTTCCTTGAAGGTGAGGCTTGATTGGCCATCCACGCCTGCCGTCTTTTTCCCAGTATTAAGCTGAGTGATTTGACGGATAGCTAACCATCTTGCACTTTGGGACTTCAGAATCAGCTTCTGGAGATTACGAGCTTTTCTGGTGTCTCCTGCTCTAACAGCTTTCCACAACCGACATTGGAGGCGGGAA
>CADCWO010000034.1 GCA_902806435.1 uncultured Synechococcales cyanobacterium
GGCGATTTTTTGCCCTACCAAGGCATTCATCAAGGTTGATTTTCCTACATTGGAGCGCCCCACCAAGCCAATAAAGCCTGACTTATAACCGCTGGGAGCGACGGGAATGCTTGTTACTTCTACCATGAACGTCCTAGGTGGTCAGATATCTACGTACTGGCTTTACAGTATCCTTGATCACAGTGTTGCGTAATCCCTTTCCCAATACTGGCTAGCGCTGAGTAGAGAAGTGAGTTGCTGCTTGCGTATCGGAGGCACCCTACTACTTGCCGCCTCAGAGTTAATTTTAGGAGCTGATAAGCATGGGCTGGTTATGGCAGGTACTGGGGGCGGGACTAGTGTTGATCGCCCTGGCTGACATCTACTTTACTGTGCTTTATCCCCGCAGTCATGCAGGGGTGCTAAATGCGAGCATCAGTAGAGCAGTGTGGCAACTCTTCCGCTTAGCTAGCAACTCCAAGCCGCTTAGTCGTGCTCCCCTGCTGTCTTACATCGGACCAACATTACTGGTGGCGATCGTCGTCGTTTGGGTGTCACTGCTGATCAACGGCTTTGCCCTGATTGCCTGGCCAGCCCTAGGTTCTGAAATTCAAGCTAGCCAAGGAGAAACCCCAAGGGATTTTGCAACGGCGATTTATTACAGCGGGTATGCCCTCACAACCCTTGGCACTGGCGATATTGTGCCGAAAACAGGTTTCTACCGTCTATTGATGATCCTGGAGACGGCAATTGGCCTATCCTCTCTCACCTTAACCCTGACCTACTTTCAATCAGTTTACAGCGCATTGATCCGGCGCAATACCTTTGCCTTGAGACTGCAGCACCGAACTCTGGGCACAGCAGACGCAGCGGAGTTACTAGCACGCTTAGGAGCCAAGGAAGACTTTTCTGCTGCTCGTGCCGACATCGCCGACATGGCAAAGGACTTACTCAACCTGCTGGAGTCAGACCACACCTATCCGATTCTGCACTACTTTCGCTTTCAAGAAGCTTATTACGCACTGCCCCGGATGCTGCTAATTGCCATGGACACAGTCTCCTTGATCAAAAGTGCCCTTGACAGCGAGAAGTATGGTTCCTTAGTTGGCTCTGCGGCAGTGGCAGAGCTGTGGGGTGGAGGCCAGCAACTGCTGGTGGAGCTGTCTGAGTCCTTCTTGCCCAAAAAGTATCGAGCGAGCCAAGACCAGCCGGAGCAGGCATGGCGAGAACGATACTACACTGCCGTACAACGCTTAGAGGCTAGGGGAATTGCGACAGCACCGGACCTGGAAGAAGGGGTAGCCTTGTATATCTCCCTGCGCCGCCGGTGGGGGCCCTACGTGGTGAGATTGGCCGAGTACATGGCCTATGACTGGGGTGAGGTAGCCCCAACTGAACGTTACTGGCGTAAAGAGCGTTTGCCCCGCAGTAAAAAGAAAAAGGGGTAGAGCGATCGAGCTAATTCCGGCCCAGTCAACGGCTCAACGCCATGACCGCAACCTTAAGCCAGCTAAGCTAATTCAGCAGTTCTACGACGCCTCATTAAGGCTGTGGAAACAGGTTTGGGGCGAACAGATGCACCACGGCTACTAAGGCTCCGAAGGTAAGCAAAAAAAAGACCGTCGGCAAGCCTAGATGGATGTTGGTTGTAGGACTGGCGGCAGCTCTCTTTACTTTTCTAGTAGCTCTAAAGCGGCAAGCGATTGATGTTTTTGTTGGCCCCAATTAAGACCATCAATGCGCCCTTCCAAAGGCGCAGGTTAGGGCCTGGATTGACTTCAAATTTGTTATTGGCGCAAACCGCCAGTAAATTCAGTCCGTAGCGACTGCGAAGCTGAATCTCTGAAATTGTTTTACCATCAAATGCCTCTGGAACCAGCACTTCAACAATACTATTTTCCGGGTCCACCTCAAAGCGGTCTAAGATCGCTGGCTTTGTTAGGGATCGCGCTAGGGCGCAGCCAGCATCATTCTCTGGATAAACCACTCGATCAGCGCCTACTCGTTGTAAAAGCTTACCGTGGATCTCAGAGGAAGCTTTGGCAGTCACGTGGGGAACACCAGCTTCTTTCACGTTCAGGGTGGTAATGATGCTTTCTTGTAAATAGTTGCCGATCGCCACAATTACCGTATCAAACTCAAAAATTCCTGCTTCTTTAAGGGCAGAAGGTTGAGTCGAGTCGAGTTGCACGGCATGGGCTGCAATCTGGTCGGTCATCGCTTGGGCTACCCGCTTTTCATCAATATCGGTTCCTAATACTTCGTAGCCCAAATTGTGCAGAGTTGAACACACGGCGCGACCAAAGCGCCCTAAGCCAATGACGGCAAACTGTTTATTTCCTTTGGAGTGACTGCGAAAAAAACTTAAAGACGACAGGTTCATGCTGGTTACCTTTTTGCGCTAACTGTCTACCGGTCATGTCTCTATCAGGAATGTCTTTCTAAACCTACCCCACAAACATGTTCTCTTCTGGATAGTGAACCGCACTTGGACGAGGATCGCCTAGGAGAGCACCCATTAGTAACAGTACCCCCACCCGCCCGACGTACATTGTGGCAATGAGTGCCAGCTTTGCTGGCACTGAGAGGCCAGCGGTGATTCCCGTCGATAGCCCAACAGTCGCAAACCCGGAAACTACCTCAAACAGTACTTGGATGAAATCCAACGCTGGGTCTGTCAGGCTGATCAAAGTGGTTGCAATAATCACGGTTGCCACTGAACCAATCAGCACGCCCACCGCTTTCAAAATCAAAGAGATAGGTATCTGGCGCTCGTACAACAAGACTTCCTCTTTCCCCCGCAAGATTGCATTGGTGCTACTGGTCAGCACCCGCAGGGTTGTCGTTTTAATTCCACCGGCTGTACCCCCTGGACTACCGCCGACAAACATCAGGCCAATTGTCATAAATAATGTTGTCGTCGTCATTGCCCCAATATCAATGGTATTAAATCCGGCAGTTCTTGGTGTCACCGCTTGAAACCAGGCTGCCATCAATTGCCTGCCTAGGTTCATTGTGCCCAGGGTTTTGGGGTTGCTTAATTCTGCAAGGAAAATCGTCACGGTTCCCAGCCCTAAAAGGATTAGGGTTGTCGTGGTCGCAACTTTAAAGTTTAGGGAGAAGACAATATGTGCTGGCTTACGCAGCCAGCGATCGCGCAACCAGAGATACAGCTCGAAAATTACTTCGTAACCAATGCTGCCAAAAATAATCAGTCCTGGAATTACCAGGTTCAACAGCAGCGATGACTGGTAGCCGATCAGATTATCTGGAAACAGGCTAAACCCAGCATTGTTCCAAGCACTAACGCTGTGAAAAGTTGCTAACCAGAGTCCGCGATCTAATCCATACTCAGGTGCAAAAACCAGGAGCAAAAGAAAAATTCCGCTAATTTCAAAAATCAGGCTAGTGGCAACGATCGAGCGGATTACCTGAGCACTACCTTGCATGCTGGTTCGGTCTAAAGCCTGCTGTAGCGCAATTTTGTCTCGCAAATTAAACCTGCGACCCAGCACTAGAAACAAAAAGGTTGTGGCGCTCATGTAGCCTAGGCCACCAATCTGGACCAACGCCAGAATAAGACCTTGACCCCAGATAGAAAAATAAGTGCCAGTGTCTACCACAATGTGACCGGTAACACAGACAGCTGAGGTTGAGGTGAATAACGCCACGATTGGATCATTCCACATCCCGCTGCTGGTTGAGAAAGGCAACATTAGGAGCAGGGTTCCCACAGCGATCACGGCTAGAAAACCTAGACAAATCGTTCTGGAGACAGTCATAGGGTTGTCATGATAAGGATTGAATGAGACAATCTTTACTTTTTTAGAGCTTACTCCTGAAGGGGGTACCGGTGACTAAAGATCTGTCGAAATCCTGTTCGTTCTGCTACGCTAATTTCGGCCCAGTCGACGCCTCAACGCCATGACCGCAACCTTAAACCAACAAATTCAGCAGTTCTACGACGCCTCATCAGGACTGTGGGAACAGGTCTGGGGCGAGCATATGCACCACGGCTATTACGGCCCCGAAGGGAAGCAGAAAAAAGACCGTCGGCAAGCTCAGATTGATTTAATTACAGAATTGCTTACTTGGTCAGGGGTACAGCAAGCGGCGCAGATCCTGGATGTTGGTTGTGGGATTGGCGGTAGCTCTCTATACCTAGCTGAGAAATTTCAGGCGGCGGTCACGGGGATTACCCTCAGCCCTGTCCAGGCCGCTAGAGCCGCTGAGCGCGCCCAAGCCGCAGGAATGGAGCCCAGAAGCAATAAAGTGCAAGCTCAGTTTCAGGTGGCAGATGCCCTGAATATGCCATTTGCTAGTAGCTCCTTTGACTTGGTTTGGTCCTTGGAAAGTGGTGAACACATGCCGGATAAAGCCAAGTTTTTGCAGGAGTGTTACCGGGTACTGAAACCGGGAGGGAGGTTGATTTTAGCAACCTGGTGCCACCGGCCCATACCTCCAGCCCTGAATTCAGAGGAGCAAACGCACCTAGCGAAAATTTACCAGGTCTACCATTTGCCCTACGTGATCTCGTTGCCAGAGTATGAACAAATTGCCCAGAGTCTTAACTGGCAAAATATCCGCACCGCAGACTGGTCGAAGGCCGTTGCCCCTTTTTGGGATGTGGTAATTGATTCCGCGCTTAATCCAGCTTCCGTATGGGGCCTGCTAAGCGCCGGCTGGCCCACGATCCAGGCGGCATTGTCTTTAGGCCTGATGTCCAACGGCTATCGCCAGGGCTTAATCCGCTTTGGATTGCTCACCGCCAGCAAATAGAATCGCGATCGCTATAAAATCATTCCGAAACCTTCTTTTAGGCGTTCATGAGCCAGTCTCGTCCTTCCACTTTGCAGCACTACCTCGCCTGGCTAGGCGCTTTTTGGAGATTTTCCCGGCCCCACACGATTATCGGTACGAGCTTAAGCGTTCTAGGGTTATACCTGATCGGTCTGGCTAGTGTGACTAGTTCCCTCAATCATCTGGATAGTTTGCTCGGCACACTTCTGGCTTGCTTGTGTGGCAATGTCTATATTGTCGGTTTGAACCAGCTGGAAGATGTGGGCATCGACCAAATTAATAAGCCGCATCTGCCCTTAGCCTCTGGGGAGTTTTCCCGGCTAGAAGGGATCGTGATTGTGGCGATCACGGGCAGCCTTGCCCTACTCCTAGCTGCGCTGCAAGGCTCCTTTTTATTCGCTACCGTTGGATCTAGTCTGCTGATTGGTACCGCTTACTCGTTGCCCCCAATCCGATTAAAGCGCTTTCCGCTACCAGCCGCGATCTGTATCTTTGGGGTCCGGGGCATCATTGTTAACTTGGGATTATTCCTGCACTTTCAACAAGTGTTGGGTGGCGCTAGCCAGGTTCCCCCGGAAGTTTGGGCACTGACCGTATTTGTGTTGGGTTTCACCTTTGCGATCGCCCTGTGTAAAGACATTCCCGATATCGAAGGCGATCGCCGCTACCAGATCACCACGTTTACTATCCGCCTAGGATCCCAGGCAGTTTTTAATCTAGTGCGCTGGGGATTGGCTGGGTGCTACATAGGAATCATTATTGCCAGTATCTGGTTACCTGCGGTGAATCCCCTATTTGCCACTGCCACTCACCTATTCGCCTTCGGTTTGATGGTGTGGCGCAGTGGGCAAGTAGATGTCAAAAACAAACTCTCAATCGCCAGCTTCTACCAGTTCATCTGGAAGTTATTTTTCCTGGAGTACTTGATTTTTCCTGCCGCCTGCCTGCTGGGTTAGCACCCTCCTCAAGTTATAAACTAGAAGTGGAACTTCTCTTTTTGTAAAGGGGTCTTCTTCAGAAGTGGCCAGCGCGGTTTAAGTCGTTGGAGTTGAATTGAAGCTGAAGCATCTTCTGGAGCGGTTCTACAACCATAGCCGTGGGGGAGCGCTCAATTGAATTCCAACTGAGCTACGGGTTGCGATAGTCCTTAGTTTCACTTAACCCAGGGTTAGATCAGTTATTCATGCGCACCAGTGAGGAAATCAAAGCCGAAATTGAGGCGAAGTTTGGGTTTTTTCCGCCCTTCTTTGCACCAGCCCTTAGCAATGCCCAAGTGCTCGAGAACCTGTGGCAACAGACACTCACAGCTTACGTAGATAACCCCTTACCGCCGCTGTTTAAAGAAAAGCTGAACGCTTACCTTTCACGCTACTGCGCAGTTCCCTACTGCATGGTCTGCCACAGTTGTGTCCTCCGCCCATTGGGAATGACGCCGCAGGAAGTTCTGACATTGCTGGAGTCACCACCGCCGACAGAAGAAGATATTCAGCACCATCTTACGGTTCTAGCATCGCATTCTAATCAGCTCATAACCCTGCCGGAGACAGACTCGGAATTAGCGCAGAGCCTACTGTACTGTGCCATGTATATCTTTTTGGAGGGGGACGAAGCTCAGAATCAACGGGCTGAACTAAGCCGGATTTTAGGCCCTGTGAACTATGAATACCTGGTGGTCTACTTCGCATACATCAAGACCTGCCACACTTGGATGGAAGCCCACCCGGAAGTATCCTACGAAGCGGACCAGCGGGCCAAGGAGCATTTGGGTCCGTTGCTAAAGCAAGAGCCTTACCTGGCTGACTTTTTCCGCACCTACCAGCAGCGCGTGAAACGGGAGCGCCAGAGTCGGGCCGAACGCAAACGAGCGGAGGAAGAGCGCGATCGCTTCTTTTCGCTCTCGCTGGATATGCTCTGTATTGCTGGTCTTGATGGTTATTTCAAGCGGATCAACCCCTCCTTTGAAAAAACCTTGGGCTACACCCAAGCGGAACTTTTGGCCCAGCCGTTTGTTAATTTTGTGCACCCGGAAGACCGGACTGCTACCTTGACGGAACTGAAAAATCTGGCGGTCGGTGAACCGGCATTTGATTTTGAGAATCGCTATCTTTGCAAAGATGGTTCCTACAAGTGGCTGGCTTGGAAGGCTTATCCGATCAAGGCGGAGGGTGTAGTCTACGCGATCGCCCGCGACACCACCCAGCGCAAACAGGTGGAGGCGGAACGGATGCAACTTCTAGCGCAAGAGCGCTCAGCTCGTGCAGATAGTGAAGCAGCGCGACAGGCTGCTGAAGCTGAACGCAGCCGCACCATAAACATTCTGGAAAGTATTACGGATGGCTTCTTCGCCCTGGATCAAGCGTGGCGATTCACCTACCTTAACCGGCAAGCAGAGCTGCTTTTGCAAAGAAGCCGCAGTGAGCTGTTGGGCCAGGTAATCTGGGATGAATTCCCGGCAGCCGTAAACTCCAAATTTTACCAAGAGTATCACCGGGCAGTAGCAGAACAGATTAGTGTCGAATTTGAAGCATTCTATACCCCGTTTAATACCTGGACTTCAGTCCATGCCTATCCCTCCTCAGAAGGTCTATCAGTCTATTTTCAGGACATCACTCAGCGCAAGTGGGCGGAGGAGGAGCTACAGCGCCAGCAGTTGCGATCGCAGCTGTTGGCGGAAATCACCCTTAAGATTCGCCAGTCCTTAGACATTGAGGAAGTGCTGCGAACCACCGTCACTGAGGTCCAGAAGATTCTCAAAGCGGATCGCGTTTTGCTGTTTCGCTTTGGCCCAGGGGCCTATAACAAGGTGATCATGGAAGCTGTGGTTCCCGGTTGGCCTTCCGTGATGGAGCGGGGGATTCCTGATGACTGCGTTGGCCCGGAGTATGTGCATCGCTACCAACAGGGACGGGTGTACACGATTGATAACCTCGATTCAGCCCAGGTCCACCCCTGCCTGCGGGAATTTCTACTTCAGTTTGGGGTGAAGGCAAAGTTAGTCGTCCCGATTTTGCTGCAACAAAAACTATGGGGCCTGCTGATTGCTCACCAGTGCAGCAGTCCTCGGCAGTGGCATGCTTTTGAAGTTACCTTACTGCAACAACTGGCTGACCAAGTGGGGATTGCCCTGACCCAAGCCCAACTGCTGGTCGAAGAATCCAACCAGCGGCGGGAACTTGCCCGCTCCAATACAGAACTAGAGCAGTTTGCCTATGTCGCTTCCCATGACCTGCAAGAGCCGCTGCGGATGGTAACGAGTTACTTGCAACTGCTGGAGCGGCGCTACAAATCCAAGCTGGATACGGATGCGGACGAGTTCATTGCCTACGCTGTCGATGGGGCCGCCCGGATGCAAACCTTGATCCATGACCTACTAGCTTATTCTCGGGTCGGAACACGGACTAAGGCTGCTACGCTGGTCGATTGCAACACCATCTTTAAACAGGTATTGACCAACCTAAAGGTGGCGATCGCGGAGCGGAAAGCCGTGATCAACGCTGAATTACTACCTAGCATTTGGGCAGATGATACCCAACTGGCGCAACTATTTCAAAACCTGATCGCCAACGCGATCAAGTTCCAAGGTAACCAACCCCCGGTCGTGCAGATCAAAGCGGACTGGCAAGATGATGCCTGGTTATTTTCTGTTCAAGATAATGGGATTGGTATTGAGCCGCAGTACGCAGAGCGAATCTTTGTCATCTTCCAGCGGCTGCACAGCCGAACGGAGTATGCTGGTACTGGCGTGGGATTAGCGCTCTGTAAGAAAATTGTGGAACGCCACGGGGGGCGGATCTGGGTAGAGTCAGAACCTGGTAAGGGTTCAACCTTCTACTTCACAATCCCGCAAAGGGAAGGAAAGGCACCGTGAATGTTGTAGCACTGGGCAGGCCAGTTGAGATTCTGCTAATTGAAGATAGTCCTGGTGACGTACGGCTAACGCGGGAAGTTCTTAAAGACGGCAAGATGCTCAATAACCTGAACGTTGTTGGGGATGGTGTAGAGGCATTGGCGTTTCTGGCGCGCCAAAACCAGTACACCAACGCGCCGCGCCCGGATCTAATTCTACTGGATTTGAATTTGCCTAAAAAAGACGGACGGGAGGTTTTAGCAGTAGTAAAAGCGGATCCCAGCTGGCAGCGCATTCCCGTCGTAGTTCTGACCACTTCCCAAGCAGAAGAAGATATCCTGAAAGCGTATAACCTCCACGCCAATTGCTATATCAGCAAGCCAATTGACCTAGATCAATTTATCAAGGTGTTGCAGACTATCGAAGATTTCTGGCTGACAATCGTCAAACTACCAGCGGAGTAAAGTAGATGGAAAAGATTAAGGTCCTGCTGGTTGAAGATAACCCTGGCGATGTCCGCTTGCTGCAAGCCATTCTGGCGGAAGTAACTTCCGTGCAGGTTGAGCTGATGCAAGTTGAACGGCTGGTTCAGGCACTGCAATCTCTGGGTGAGCAGTCATTTGATGTCGTGCTGCTAGATCTCTCGTTGCCTGATAGTCACGGGCTAGAAACCTGTACTCAGCTGCATGCCCAGGTGCCACAGGTGCCGATTGTTGTCCTCACCGGCTTAGACGACGAAACCTTAGCTGTGAAAGCTGTACAGGCGGGAGCTCAAGACTACCTGGTGAAAGGACAAGTGACGGGTGACATGCTGGTGCGATCCATACGATACGCAATTGAGCGCCAGCGAACCGAGAAAGCGCTGCGCCAGCAGATTGAGCGGGAGCGCTTGGTGAGCGAAATTACCCAACACATTCGCCAGTCCCTCAATTTAGAGGAGATTCTCAGCACAACAGTGACCGAAGTCCGGCAATTATTGCAGTGCGATCGCGTGTTTATTTACCGCTTTGAGCCGGACTGGAGTGGGGTGGTAATTGTCGAGTCCGTTGATCCAGGCTGGTCTTCGCTTTTAGGTACAAACGTCAAAGACTCCTTCTTTGGCAAAAATATGGGCCGCAAGCTTTACAAGCAGGGCCGGATTCAAGCTACTGCAGATATTTACACCCCTGAGTTATCGCCGTGTCACACCAATCTGCTAGCCCAACTTCAAATCAGGGCCAACTTGGTGGTCCCCATTTTGCAAGGGGACTTGTGGGGCTTATTGGTTGCCAACCAGTGTGAAGCACCGCGGCAGTGGCAGGAATTAGAAATTACCTTGCTGCAACAATTGGCTAGCCAGGTTGCGATCGCAATCCAACAATCTCAACTATACAAGCAGGTCCAAACGGAATTAGTCGAGCGCCGGCAGGCGGAAAAAAAAATTCGGGAACAAGCGGCACTGCTCGATATCGCTACCGATGCGATCATTGTCCAGGATTTGCAAGGAAAAATCCTTTTTTGGAGTAAAGGAGCCGAGAGCTTGTACGGCTGGCAATCAGCAGAGGCTCTGAATCAAAATGTTGCAGCATTGCTATTCAAGCAAGCCTCCCCCCAACTGCGAGCGGCCCAGATCAGTGTGGTTGATGCGGGGGAATGGCAAGGAGAGTTACGCCAAGTCACTCGATCCGGCAAAGAAATTACGGTCGAAAACCGCTGGACCTTGGTTCGCAATGAGCAAGCAGCACCGCAAGCCATCTTGGTCGTCAACACCGACATCACCGAAAAAAAGAGCTTAGAAGCCCAGTTCTTGCGGGCCCAGCGGATGGAAAGTATTGGCATTCTAGCGGGGGGGATTGCCCACGATCTCAACAACGTCTTAGCCCCGATTCTGATGGCGGTGCAGCTGCTAGAGAAAAAACTGCCAGATGAGCAAAGCCATCGCCTACTGGCAACTTTGGAAGCAAACACGAAACGCGGAGCAGACTTGATCAAGCAGGTGTTGTCCTTTGCCCGCGGATTAGAAGGTAAACGCACCATTCTACAAGTGCGGCATTTGATTGCCGAGATTGAGAAAATTGCTAAAGAGACATTCCCTAAGTCAATCGAAGTGTCTACAGACCTAGCTAGAAACCTGTGGACTGTTTCAGGGGATGCAACGCAATTGCATCAGGTATTGATGAATCTGTGCATCAATGCCCGTGATGCGATGACTGAGGGGGGTACTCTCACAATCACTGCCGAGAATCGAGTGCTTGATCAGCAGGATACCCAGATGAATATAGAGGCCCAGCCTGGGTCTTACGTTATGGTGGCGATCGCAGATACCGGTAGTGGTATTCCCCCGGAAATTGTGGATCGAATTTTTGAGCCATTTTTTACAACTAAAGAACTGGGTAAAGGGACCGGGCTCGGCCTTTCCACAGTGCTTGGGATTGTCAAAAGCCACCGAGGATTTATCAACGTCCATAGCCAACTTGGTCAAGGAACAGAATTCAAGGTGTACTTACCCGCCATGACCGGAACTGAATCCCAGCAACCCGAAGACCTGGAAATGCCACGTGGCCAAGGAGAAACCGTTTTACTGGTGGATGACGAAGCCCCGATTCGAGCGGTGACTAAAACCACCTTAGAAATGTACAACTACAAAGTACTGACAGCCGGTAACGGCATCGAAGCTGTGGCACTCTACGCCCAGCACCAGAAGACGATTGATATTGTCGTCACGGACATGCTCATGCCGGGGATGGACGGTCCAACCGCGATTCACACCCTGCAAGCCATAAACCCGCAGGTAAAAGTGATTGCGGTCAGTGGCCTAACAACCAATGACAAGCTTAACGAAGCTATTAGTCGCAATGTCAAAGCCTTTCTGCCTAAGCCCTACACTGCCCATAAATTATTGAGCATATTACATGCCGTACTACATGCCCCAGAGTCACCCTGGCTTTCGTAGAGCGAAGTGCTTGAGTCGTGATAGCTGCGGTAGCTAACTTGCGATCGATAACTTTAGATCTTAATGAAACTCATACCGCGCCAATAGGGGTGCTGCCTGCAAGAGGGTTTGGGTATAGGGGTGCTGAGGATGACTAAAAATTTCAGCGGTAGGGCCGAGTTCAACGATCCGGCCTGCGTTCATCACAGCAATCCGATCGCAAAAGAAGCGAGCTACCCAGAGATCGTGAGTGATGAATAAATAAGTGAGATTGAACTCCTTCTTAAGCTCCAGCATTAGCTCCAATACTTGGGTTTGGATGCTGGCGTCTAACATACTCACCGGTTCATCACAGATCAGCAACTTCGGATGCGTAATTAAGGCACGAGCGATCGCAACCCGCTGTTGCTGCCCGCCAGAAAGATCCGCCGGATAGCGCTCATAATAATCATCTGGCGCTAGACCCACCCGCTTCAGCATTTTTTTTGCCTCCACCTTTGCCTCCTCTGGGGTAGCAATATGATGAATTAGCAGAGGGTCAACAACGCTTTGGCCTACCGTCATTAAAGGGTTTAGGCAAGCATGGGGGTCTTGAAAGATCATTTGAATCTCACGCCGCTGCTGCCGAAGTTGGCGTTTGGCTAAAGCAGTGAGATCTTTGCCAAGAAACTGGACTGTGCCAGAGGTCGGACGCACCAATTGCAAGATAGTCCGCGAGAGGGTACTTTTACCGCAGCCGGATTCACCGACTAATCCCAGCGTTTCCCCGGCCTGGATGTCTAGGGTCACGCCGTCCACAGCCTTAATTGTTTCGTCTTGCTGTGATAACAAGCGGGCAATAAAGTTGGATTCCAGGGTGTAGTACTGCTTGAGCTCGTGCAGGCGCAATAAAGCCTGTCCCGAACTAGTTTTGATCTGGTTGGAAGTGGGTGTAGCTTGTAGGTGCAAGGCCGATTTTAACAGCGATCGCGTGTAGGGGTGTTGAGGGTGTTGGAGAATCTTTTGCACCGGCCCCGTTTCAACAATTTTGCCTTGGTACATCACCGCTAGGCGATCGCAGTACTCTCCAACTAATGTCAAATCATGGGAAATCAATAATAGTGCCATCTGGCGCTCTTGGCACAGCCGGGTCAGCTCCCGCAAAATCTGAGCAGCTACCGTCACATCCAAACTCGTGGTGGGTTCATCCGCCACAATCATTTTCGGATTCAAAAGTAGGGCCAAGGCGATCGCCACCCGCTGGCGCATACCGCCACTAAACTCATGGGGGTATTGGGTCCAGCGATTAGCCGGAATCTTAACTGCCTCCAAGGTTTCGAGGACGCGCGTTTTTGCTTGCTGGGTGGAAAGCTTGGTTTGGTGAGATCGTAGGGTTTCCAGACAATGATCTTTAACCGTCATTAGCGGATCAAGTCGGGTCATCGGGTCTTGAAACACTAGGGCCACCGCTTCCCCCCGAAATCGGCGCAGCTGAGCCGGCGAGAGGTCCAACACTGAATCCCCGGCAAAGGCTACTCGACCTTCGATGCGGGTAGAGGGTGACAATAGCCGCATTGCTGCCCGGCCAAGGGTTGACTTACCGCATCCAGACTCTCCAACCAGGCCCAGGCGTTCCCCTGCTGCCAAAGTAAAAGAAACATCATCAACTGCCCACTGGTGTGCCCGATTTGACTCTGACTGCAGGCGTTGTCCGGGATAGGCAACTCGCAGGTTTTCAACACGAAACAGCGTACTCATGAAGTTTAGTCATTCAGCTTTGGGCTGTATCATACTCGAACCGCTTTGAGTTGCACAGGTAGTTGCCAGAAAAAACCTGGCTACTTGGGCAAGACCAGCCTTTGACAGTCAATTACGCCAACCGCAACCCGGCTATGCCTTGCCTGTCCTAAACTTTATGGGACTAAAGCTATATAACCTAGCAATCCATGGCTACGGCAATCAGCTTGCTGCTCACCCAAACCACTGAGACGCAGTTTGTCCACCGCTACTCTTGGCTGGGATATGGTGCTCAACCCAATCTGCCTTTTCTTTCAACAACTGCTCGATCCCTTGATGGATAGCATTTTTCAGATGTGTTTGGTGCTCCTGGGACGGGAACAGCATTTCATAACTCACTTGGGGTTGTTCTCCATCCTGGCTAGCAGCAAACTTGCAATCAACTTCACTTAAAACATAAGCAATCAGACATTGACGCAGCTCAGGATTAGCAAAAGCTTTCTGGTAGGGATGATCGGGATAGGTCTCTAGAACGGTTGCCACCTCTTGTTTGACAATCGGTGTTGCTAAGTTAGTAACTGTTTCTTTCATTTTTTCCTCCAAAGCACCACCCTAGGCTCGGCGAAACCGATGAAAAGGTTTTGTCTCACTTTTGGGAAAATGCATAAAAAATTAAAAAAGCGATATCAGAAGATTTGAAAAAGTTATTTCCCAAATCATATTCATTAATATCTGTGTCAGCAACTCCCTAGGGGGTATCGAACTTATGTTTCTGAGGACTGGATTAAAGCATCACAGTAGCTGATCAAGGTTTGAAGGCGATCGCTAATCTGAACCCGTCGTTGTTTAATTGTCGCTGCCTGCCGCGAAGTTTTGAGAAAGGTTAAATCTGTACCTAAAAGCCGTAGTTGCTTATGAATCTCAGTTTGGTAGGAACGAAAGCGAGACGCGATCTCTGGCGATAAGGAATCAAAGCTGAGGGGAAGTAGCTGCTTCTGAAAAAAAAGTTGTACCTGCCAGAAATTAGCGATCAGATCAGGACTGGGCTCTGCTTGATCCAACTTCAGCTTCAGTTCTGATAAATCTTGCTTTAACGTCTGGTAGTACTCGCAGTGTTGAGGTGACATTAACTAATCTGAACTATTATTTGAAGCCTGTTATGACTTTCGAGCCTAAATAGAGTGGCAGTATCAAGTGAAAAGCAGACCCCAGCCACGTGAGCGATCAAGAGTAAGCATGCATTTCTGCCTAATCTAACTCTAATGATTAAGGTATACCCCAAGAGCGCGGGTATAGCTTCCGAGAACTGTTTGACGTCTATGGTGGACCATTCGTGTTGGAGCCGGTGAATGATGCCCCATCAGCTACCCTTCTAACTTTCTATACAGCCAGGATAATGACGGGGCTCAAAGCGGGAGTGGTTAACACTACTTGTGTATCAAGGTATCCAAGTAGCATTGAGCGCTGGTTAAGCCTAACTCTGGCTACAAAGTTACTAAGATGGATCTAGCCTTAGCGTTGAAGTATGAGCGTTTCCGACATCGATTCAGAATTAACTCCGAGACTGATTAAACACCCCGTTCGTTATCCTGACCACCAGGGGGTAGATCGGGAAGCCCTGACGCCAATGATGCGGCACTACGCTCAGGTGAAGGATGAAAACCCTCATACGCTTTTGTTGTACCGGGTAGGGGATTTCTACGAGACGTTTTTTCAAGATGCCTGTACGATCGCCCGCGAATTGGAACTTGTCTTAACCAGCAAAGAAGGGGGTAAGGAAGTTGGGCGGGTACCAATGGCTGGGATTCCCCATCACGCCTTAGACCGCTACTGCCGAATTTTGGTAGAGAAGGGGTACGCGATCGCGGTGTGTGATCAAGTTGAAGACCCGGCGGAGGCTCAGGGATTAGTGCGGCGAGAGGTCACCCGGGTGCTGACACCGGGCACCGTTCTAGATGAAGGGATGTTGCCCGCGCGGCGGAATAATTTTTTGGCAGCTGTGGTGCTCGTGGGAGCTCACTGGGGTTTGGCCTACGCGGATATTTCTACTGGCGAATTTCTCACCACCCAGGCCAGCGAACGGGAGCAACTGGCTCAGGAACTGATGCGCCTCCAACCTTCGGAGGTGTTGATTCCCACTGATGCCCCTGACCCCAGTCGCTTACTGCGTCCAGGAGAGAAAACCGATGACTTGCCAGAAGGGTTACCATCCTTCTGCTACACCTTGCGATCGCAAGCGCCTTTTAGCCAGTCAGAGGCCCGGCAGCGTCTGCTGAAAACTTTTGATGTGCGTTCCTTAGAAGGCTTGGGCTGCGAGCATTTACCCTTGGCTGTGCGGGCGGCGGGTGGTCTTTTAGAGTATCTAGAAGATACCCAAAAAGGGACTCAAATTCCGCTCCAACCTTTGTCTACCTATACAATCAGTGCCTATTTGATCCTGGACCACCAGACGCGCCGTAATTTAGAAATTACCCAAACTGTACGTGATAGTACCTTTCATGGCTCTCTACTTTGGGCCTTAGATCAAACCCGTACCGCAATGGGCGGGCGGGCACTTCGGCGCTGGCTGCTGCAACCGCTATTGGATATTAACGCGATCGCGGCCCGGCAGGCGACGGTGCAGGAATTAGTAGATAACACTGCCTTACGCAAAGAGCTCCAGGGATTGTTGCACCAAATTTATGACCTAGAACGATTGGCGGGTCGGGCAGGTTCCGGAACAGCGAACGCCCGCGACCTGCTGGGGTTAGCTGACTCTCTAAGTAAATTGCCCCAGCTTGCTTGTTGTGTCGCTACCGCTAACTCGTCCTACTTACAAGCCTTACAAGCCGTTCCTCCGGAGCTGGAGAGTTTGGCAGCACAAGTACAGAACTCGCTGGTAGAGTCTCCTCCCCTCTCCGTGAGTGAAGGTAACCTGATCCGGTCCGAAGTTAACCCAGAACTAGATAGCCGCCGTCAGCAGATAGCGGCTGATCAGCAGTGGATTGCCAACTTGGAAGTGACAGAGCGATCGCGCACTGGTATTCCCACGCTCAAAGTAGGTTTTAACAAAACCTTTGGCTACTACATCAGCATCTCCCGTGCCAAATCGGATCAAGCTCCTACCGACTACATTCGCAAGCAAACCTTAACCAATGAAGAACGTTACATCACGACTGACCTGAAAGATTGTGAAGTACGACTGCTCAATGCTCAGGCAGACCTAAACCGGATAGAGTATGACCTCTTTGTGTCCTTGCGATCGCAGGTTGCTAAGCACGCTGAAGGCATCCGTGAGGTGGCGGTAGCTGTAGCGGCAGTGGATGTTTTGTGTGGGCTAGCAGAAGTCGCGGTTACACAGGGGTACTGCCGTCCTCAAATGACTGGTGATCGCCAAGTTGTAATTGATGCTGGCCGTCATCCGGTGGTGGAAAAGTTGCTCCCGACTGGCTTTTTTGTTCCCAACGCTACCGCTCTTGGCAGTGGGAACCAGGAGCATCAACCAGATTTAGTTGTGCTTACAGGACCCAATGCCAGCGGTAAAAGCTGCTACCTGCGCCAAGTGGGGTTAATTCAACTCATGGCGCAAACTGGAAGTTTTGTCCCGGCAGCTTCTGCTTGCTTAGGCGTCTGCGATCGCATTTTCACCCGCGTTGGGGCAGTAGATGACCTAGCAACCGGGCAATCCACGTTTATGGTAGAGATGAATGAAACCGCCAATATCTTGAACCATGCCTCTCCCCAATCCTTGGTACTACTAGACGAAATTGGCCGAGGTACGGCCACCTTTGACGGGTTATCCATCGCTTGGGCCGTGGCAGAACACTTGGCAGCCGTAATTAAAGCCCGGACCATCTTTGCCACCCACTATCACGAGCTAAATGAACTGGCTTCTCTGCTGGCTAATGTTGCCAATTACCAGGTAACGGTTAAAGAGCTGCCGCAGGAGATTATTTTCCTCCACCAAGTTCAACCAGGAGGGGCTAATCGTTCCTATGGCATTGAAGTAGGTCGGCTGGCAGGTCTGCCGGGCTCTGTGATCCAGCGCGCCCAGCAGGTGATGCATCAAATCGAAAAGCACAGCAAGATCGCTGTAGGTTTGCGTAAAAGCAGCACCGGGCAACAGGGGATAGTGAAAGCAGCCACCCAACCGCAGCAGTTTGAACTGCCCTTCTAAACCGGGTATTAGCTAGCATCCACAGCTGAACCACCCCGAACCCTACCCGTGGAGATTTTGGGTGGGTAGATCGTAGCTTGACTGATGATCAAAACCTTTTAATCAATTCTCGTTAGCGCTTCGAGGCAGGGGGAACCCTAAGGTTGGCGTTTGCTTGCCCAAAGAATTTGCTGTGGATAAGCAAGATAGCACAACCTGCTCACAAAACTCAGTGAGGTTGAGTTGCGTCACTTGTTGAATTAATCATAAAAGCCATGAATTTTAGATGTCGCTTCAAAGCTGCTTTGATTGGACTTGCTCTACTGACTAAGTAGAGGGACTTAAAAAACCATAATATGGGCAGGTGTTGTTCCTCATGACTAAAGATGCCTGCTGCCACCAGAATTACTTTAACCCCTCAAGAAGAGTACACCTTACACGAACTGAGTCTTGCT
>CADCWO010000035.1 GCA_902806435.1 uncultured Synechococcales cyanobacterium
CTCTGAAAGGCTCTAGGGCTAAAGCTCTCGAACCATTAATGGTATCTAGGCAGCTCAGGAGGGACAGCTCCAATGAGACGATCCCCAGGATTACTGCCCTCTGTAGCTGTAAGAATTGAAACTGATTCCAGCACACAGCTATGCTCCTCGAATTTCCTCTAATCATTGGGCAGAGGCTGAAGTAGACTCATCACCCTGATACTAAATTCACTTAGGTTTAGAGATTACCTTAGTTATTGCTAAAGTTGTACCCTTTAAGCTCTAAATAAAATCAAAAATTAAAAAAGTGAATAGCTTTGGAGGCTATAAACCTTTGCGTAAGCCAATCCATCCTGCCGAACCATAACTCCAGTCGCTACGCCTGGGTTTTCGATCTCTCCCTAATACTTTTAGAGAAATACAGCTCTTTGCTTGTTTAGAAGGCAATATAGAGAAACCCTGCCTTTACAATAAAGTTGCTAGCAGCACGAAGCGTACTCTTGGGATAGCCGTGATCCAAATCTCATTTCTACCCTTGTTATTTTCTAGGTTGCTGTTTGTCTTAGGCAGTTTTACTGCGATCGCTTACCTGAGTGCCTGTGGATTTCTATTACTACGGCAGAATCGTTTCATTTTTCTTCCCTCCGCCAGCATTGAAGTTACACCGGCGTTGTTTAACCTTCCCTACCATGAAGTGTGGCTGCCAGTCCCCACGCCATCAGGTGAAGTAGAGCGAATTCATGCCTGGTGGATTCCAGCAAAAGGACGGGAGATCGGAGTGATGCTCTACTTGCACGGCAATGGCCTTAACATCGGAGCCAATGCTCAACAAGCTGATCGATTTCACCAGCTCGGTTTTGCCGTCCTGCTCATTGATTATCGTGGTTATGGCCGCAGTGAAGGTAGGTTTCCTACGGAAGCTAAGGTCTACCAGGATGCTGAAGTTGCATGGAACTACCTGGTTCAAGAACGTCATATCAGTCCGAAACAAATTTTCCTCTACGGGCATTCCCTGGGCGGAGCGATTGCCATTGACCTAGCAACACGACACCCAGAAGCTGCAGGTTTGATCGTCCAGAGTTCGTTCACTTCTATTCAAGACATGGTCAGCCACTTAGGCCGATACCGGATATTTCCGATAGATTTACTGTTAAGGCAGCGGTTTGACTCAATTAGCAAAGTTAAGGCTTTGCAACTACCTGTTTTATATATTCATGGGACAGCGGACTCTCAGGTTCCGGCTGATATGAGCCAAACGTTGTTTGCCGCTACGCCCGAGCCAAAGCAATTAGTACTGCTGCCAGAGGCAGGCCATAACAACGTGGCTGAAGTTGGAGGAACGCACTATTCCCAAATAATCCACCGATTTGTAGAGCAAGCTCAGACAAGCAAAAGTAACTCATAGCCGGCTGCAGGAACTAGGCTTTAGCCGAGAAGATTGAAGGTGGCCTGATAGGTTATGCTAGGCGCTACCGTAACGTAAGTATTACTGTATGGGACCGCGTCGCTTATTCGTTCTTCTACTGCTTTCCTTGCTAACTGTGTTCACTGTGATTGCTTGCAATGGCAGTGAGACTGGAAGTACAGGTGGAGCGATTAAAGTTGGCTCTAAGGACTTTACTGAGCAGTTCATCCTAGGTGAAATGTACGCGCTGGTGCTGGAGAACGAGGGCTTGCCAGTGGAGCGCAAGCTAAATTTAGGAGGCACCCCCGTAGCGCAGAAGAGTTTAGAGAGTGGCGAAATTGATGTGTACCCTGAGTACACGGGCACAGGCTTGCTAACGGTGCTGAAGCTGCCCGCTAATAGTAACCAGCAACAGGTCTATCAGACCGTTGCCGCCGCTTACAAACAAAAATTTAACTTGGTCTGGCTAGAGCCAGCACCCATGAATAACACCCAGGCACTGGCAATGACCCAGTCAGGGGCCAAGAAATACGGCATTCAAACAATTTCTGATCTGGTTGCCAAGGCCAGTCAGTTGACCATGATCGGTACACCAGAATTTGAAGCGCGTGAGGATGGTTTGCCCGGTTTGAAAAAAGTTTATGGTGACTTCAAGTTCAAAAAGTACATCCCAGCCGATCCAGGCTTAAGGTATAAGACTTTGCAAGATGGACAAGCGGATGTTGTGGAAGCCTTTGGGACTGATGGCGAAATCGGCGCCTTTAAGCTAGTTGTGCTTAAAGATGATCAAGGCTTGTTTCCTCCTTACCAAGTGGCTCCGGTAGTGCGCCAGGAGACACTAGATGCCAACCCGAAGGTTCGTGAGATCCTGAACACATTGGCACCGAAACTGACTGACGGTACAATGCGCCGTCTCAACTACGAAGTGAGCGGTAACCAGCGCGAACCTGCTGAAGTAGCCAAAGAGTTTTTAACTCAAGCCGGGCTGCTGAAAAACAACAGCTAAGCTTAAAATCTACTTTTTAATTCACTTCAGCAACTTAACAAGGTTGAACTTTACTACCAACAGTCCAACTATCCGTCAGTTTTAACTTTGGATTGAAGAGTGACTGGAGCGGGGTGCTATCCCTCATCTCCCCTGGGAGATGGCTGCCTCCCTCGAATCCCGACCGAAAGTATAGTGCCTACCCACAAAGCCTATGAGTGCAATTCGTTTTGAGCACGTATCTTTACGGTTTCCTAACGGTTCCCACCCAGCGGTTGACGATTGCAGCTTTGAGGTTGAGGCAGGTGAATTGGTGGTGATCCTGGGCCCGTCTGGGTGTGGCAAAACAACCCTGCTGAAGTTGGTGAATCGCTTGCACGAGGCAACGGAGGGCAAGATTTACCTAAATAGCCGCGATATCCAGCAGATTCAGGCGACGAAGCTCCGCCAGCAAATCGGCTATGTGATCCAGCAGTCCGGTTTGTTCCCCCATATGAGTGTGGCTGAAAATGTGGCAGTGGTGCCCAAACTACTAGGCTGGCCAAGAGCAAAAATTCAGTCACGGGTGGATGAGTTGCTGACCTTAGTGAAGCTACCACCCCAGGAATATCGCCGTCGCTATCCAGCCCAGTTGTCGGGGGGACAGCAGCAGCGGGTTGGATTAGCGCGGGCCCTAGCAGGCAATCCAGATGTGATGCTGATGGATGAACCCTTTGGTGCGATCGATGCCATTACGCGTGCCAGTCTGCAAACCGAGATTTTACGGCTGCAACGCCAACTTCACAAAACAATTCTATTTGTCTCCCATGATGTTGAAGAAGCCCTGCGGCTAGGCGATCGCATTTTGATCCTCGAAAGGGGCCGAATTGTTCAGTACGATACACCATTAAATATCTTGACGCGGCCGGTCAATGCTTTTGTGCAGGAACTCGTAGGAGCAGAGGATGTGATCCGGCGGCTTAGCTTGTTACGGGTGGAGACCGTGATGCAGCCCCTACCACCACAACACCAGTATCATGGGGCAATGATTAGCCGCTACGATAACCTCCGCAATGCGCTCTCCCTTTTACTGCGCGCTGGCTCACCAATGCTCATAGTAGTGCAAGAAAAATCACCAGTGGGTGTGCTCACGTTGTCTCAGATTCAAGCTTCAGCCAGAGCAGCACCCTGAACTTAGTTCAGCTTCTGCTTCACAATTTCTGTGAGTTGAGCAACTATTCTTTTCAACCCCTCTAGTTCTAGCTGCATCTGTACGATCTTCTGGTTCAGTGCTGCCAGCTCACTGCTATTAGCTCCTAGAGATGCAGATGCAGATGGAGATAAGTTGCTAAATTGCCGACGCGGGCGTTTTGCCTTGATCATTGCAGCTTTAATCGCTTCTACAAGCTGCTTGGTTTCAAATGGCTTTTCAATAAACTCAAAATGCTCAAACGGTTCCTGCAACTTGTCAGTCACCTCTTCCTTGCGGCCCGACATCAGGACCAGCGGGATGGTTTGCAGTTCTGGTGCTTTTTGAAGTTCCTGGAAGACTTCCCAACCACTCAAGCGAGGCAGGATAAAATCTAACATGATCAGGTTTGGGTGCTCTTGGCGGATTAAATTTAAGCCTTCAATGCCATCCTTAGCTTCTAAAACTTCAAAGTTTCCTTGCGGCAACATATCCCGGACACGCATCCGGATCACTTTACTATCATCAACAACGAGGATCTTATGATTGGCCACGAACAACTCCTAGGTATGCTGGAGAGGTAAGTATACTAAGGAATACCCGCTCTAAGCAGAGCTAACAATAATGCAAAGTGAGAACACAACACAACCCGGTTGAGTATGCTCAAACTACCTAAGTGTTCCCCAAATGACGATTGAAACTTCCTCAGTAATAGGTAAGTCTGATTAGACTAATCAACCCAGTTAAACGGCTAATCAGTAAGACTTCGCTGCCTACTGAACATGACTAGAATCCTGTTCCAAGCAACCAGAATATTATTTCGAGAGCTGTGTCAGGAGTTAGTAGAGCCCTAAAGTGATAGGTTCTACTATGAAAAGGAATCTCTAGTTATTGATCAGGCTATGCAATACGAATCTTGGTTGCGAATGCTCGTTTGGACAAATTACCGCCTGGCGGTGCTCTTCGGTGTAGTAATACCTTTAGGACTATTCCTGTGGGCATTTATCCAAAAAGCAGAAGCGATCCAGCGGCTGCTGGCCACTTATTGGCGGGTTTCCAGTTTGCTTGCTATTGCGGTTTACTTAATGATTGCCCAGTTGCCGATTGGCTTTTTAGCTGGGTTTGGCGCACTGCTCTTGATCCCAATAGCGCTCTGGTTCTGGGTTGACCTAAATGAGGAAATTGATGACCGGCGCGGACGTTTGAAGTTAGCTTTTGTCTCTTGGCGCTGGGCAATGACAATTTACTGTACCTTGGTTGCTCTGCTGCAACTTCCCTTCTTGCGCTGCGCGTTTGCCCCCGGAGCGATCGCAACTCCCGGCTGCCAGGTTTGGCTGGAAGCCCCGTTTCTGTTTAAGCAGATCTTCCATGCCAATACAAAGATGGGCACCCTAGGCTTTCTGGCTGTGGTAGCTTTAACTATCTATGTCTTATCTTTGCTATATTTTGTCTTTGTAAAGCTGGGCAAGCAAGGTCGCTCTGCTACAGGGTACTAGAGATGTCATCGAGTGCAGGTACTCGCCTAGAGCAATACACAGCTAAAAGACCTCAGGAAGTTTTATTGGTTACAGCGACGGTTGACAATCAGATAGACCAGTTCGTCATTTTTAAGGGCTATTCTAGTTCGCTGATGCAACCCACTGCTTTTGATCCTGATATACCTGTTCTTCCAGATACAGCAAGAATTATTACAATTGACCGTCTGGAAGGGCCTTATGACCCTAATTATCCTCG
>CADCWO010000036.1:0-4784 GCA_902806435.1 uncultured Synechococcales cyanobacterium
AACCGTTCGCCCGAAGAGCTATACCGCTTCTGGCATAACTTTGAAAACCTGCCTCTTTTCATGAATCATCTGGAGTCAGTCCAAACTCTAGATGATAAGCATTCTCATTGGGTTACGAAAGCGCCTTTGGGCAATCATGTTGAGTGGGATGCAGAGATCATTGACGAGCAAGAAAACCAATTCATTGCTTGGCGATCTCTAGAAGGGGCAGTCGTTCCTAATAGTGGTTCTGTCAGCTTTTCCAGTTCAGAGTACGAAAAGGGTACAGAGGTCAAGGTGAGGCTGGAGTACAACCCCCCAGGCGGTATGGTAGGTGCTGTAATTGCTACCTTCTTTGGGGAAGCGCCTGATCAACAGCTCCAGGAAGATTTGTGGCGACTTAAGCAAGAGATCCAGTTGGGTAGGACTTCTTTGTAGAGGGCATTGCCAACTTAAATCTACAGCGCAGTTGTAATTGATAATGAAACAGCATTATCCTGTTCAATTGATAATAACTTTGTGACCGCTCAGGGCCAGTTTTCATTCATCAAGCCGTAAACGTCTGCTTCACGTAGTAGGAGTATTGCCTCTAGCCCTAACCGTTTCTGGTTTTGGACCTAACGCTATCTCAACGGTATAAGTCTATATCCCTGAGTTCCCTGAGCTGAAATAATGGCTTCTGACCATCCCTACTCGACCAGAAAGCCTGGGCTTTGCTACAAAACCCGGCAAGGATGAAAACTAGCCAGAAAGATAAGCTTCAACTAGCGTGGGGGTTTTAGGGAGCCATAATCCTCCACAAGGGTACCGAAGGAGGCTGTCTTATATCAGTTACTAAGGTGATCGAGATTGTGGCAAATTCGGAAAAAAGCTTTGACGATGCAATGCAGCAGGGTTTGGCAGAGGCGGCGCGTACGCTCCAAGGTATCAGCGGGATTGAGGTGAATAATTGAACAGCAGATGTGGAAAACGATCAGATCGTCCTGCACAAAGGGCAATGGTAGCCTTGGTGGTTACGGAAATTTAGGCCAGTTTTACTGCCCAGCTGCTCCCGCGGTTGGGTCAGAATTCTGGTACTGAGACCATACTGAACTTAAGTCTTCTACGACAAGTTCTGGCTGATCAGAACCTTCACCCTGATCTACTAGCACTTTCAAAGTCGGTTCGTAATTGTTGTTGATCATGCTATGCCCATGACCGATCACTTTGCCAATTTGTTGGGTGGTCTGATTAACTACGTAGTCCTCAAGGTCGAACATGTATCTAACTCTCCTGAATCTGGGGCTTGGTGGACTATTTAAGACCTGATAGATCACTTGTCAAAGAAGCTTGATTTTACAGCCTCATCCTTTCGGTCTATACAACTTCAGCCTCAAGGACTGTTTTAGTTGAACAGGCTAGGGTTACGGGACGATCAAGCCTAGCGCAGGCTTTAGCTGAGCTGAGCAAAAGCTTTTGTTTGGGTTAACTCTATTCGACCAAACATGTTGCTCGTCAGGAAAGGCAGTGTCAGTTCGCTGATGGGTGTAAACAACTCTACCGATACAGCCATCATAAGCTTGTACAATGTCTCCGATTTGATGGGTCGCTCTTTCTTTCATACTGTTACACTGACGGCATTGCTTTCTTGCAAATTAACTGGAACCAATTCTTCCTGCTTCCGCCTGTAGAGTGAATCTGTTGTTAAGCCAGCTTGTGCGCAGAGTCACAAGCTTTTGCGAAAGTGCTACTCAAGGGAGCGCTTCTCGAGGTAACCGCAAGGGGTGGGCATACTCTCGTTGGCATTTGTCCTTGATGAGCAGCACCCGAGTTTCTACCTGGCGTGCTAGGGAGCCGTACATGGGGTTTCCCTCTCATTAAGTTGTTTTGATTAGGTTGACACCCAGTGCTTTGGCTATGGGTATCAATCCAGTTTTGTTGAGCTTTTGCTGCATGCTTCACTGCCGAACACATTACGGGTGGAAAACAGTTAGTCAAGAGCGATCGCAATGCACGTTTGAAAGAATGTGTCGATATCATTCGGGCATTATGGTCAGGGGACACTGTGACTCACCACGGCTTAGTTTGGGTTGAAGATGCCAAGCTTTACACGCGCCCCCAGGTTTTTCCTTTGATTTTCGGTGCAGCGATTACTCCAGAAACGGCTGAATGGTTAGGGAGTTGGGCAGATGGCTTAATCACGGTTTCCCATCCGATTGATAAACTCAAAACTGTTGTGGATGCATTTCACCGAGGGGGTGGAGCAGGGAAACCGATGATTCTTAAGGTGCAGCTTTCCTATGATCGCACAGATGAACAAGCGAGGCAGGGAGCCTATCAACAATGGCGCAACAACATCTTCAAAAGTGTGGTGCTAGCAGAGCTTAAAACAGTAGAACAATTTGATGCCATAGGGCAATTTGTGCAGCCAGAAAGTTAGATCCTTACGTCCGAATTTCATCAAGCCTAGAGCAACATATTGAGTGGCTTCAACAATACATTCAACTGGGATTTGATGAAATCATGATGAAATCATTTTGCACAACGTGAATCGAGAACAGAAACAATTTATTGAGGTATTTGGTGAAAAAGTACTGTCCACACTGACGTAATCAGGGTAGCGGCGTCCTGATTACTTGCTGAATTACAAAGAGCAAAAAGTAGAAAGTGCCGTATTGTGTTGAAGTTGAATTTAACTTTGCGTACCTTGTTTAGATACTAATGAAAATTACTGCTTTAGCTCCAGTTACAGAGTGGGAATTAATCATCCGATTGGGGGTTGCATTACTAGTTGGTGTCATTCTTGGACTGGAACGAGAATTAAAAGGGAAGCCGGCAGGGTTAAGAACCTATATGCTGGTGAGTTTTGGGACTGCTATCTTTATGGTGACCCCGATCCAGCTTGGCGTGGTACAACAAGACGGGGAAGCCTTTAGTCGTGTGATTCAAGGCATTATTGCAGGGATTGGATTTGTTGGGGGTGGAACAATTCTACAGCGAACCCGAAACCGAACTGATGATGAAGCCGTCAAAGGACTCACTTCTGCTGCCACAATTTGGGTCACTGCTGCTTTAGGAGTGGCTGCTGCTTGTGGCTTATGGCAGTTGGCGCTGATAGGAGCAGGTGTTTCTCTCTTTATCCTGCGTGTTGTCAGGAAAGTGGAATAAGATGCGATCGCTGTAGGGCTTTCTACTAACTTCTAAAGATTCTGGTTATGCCTACCAGAGCGAGACGCGATCGCCCTTTGCGCTTTAAACAACCTCTAGCCTTAAAACTAAATGCGTTTTACATTGCTGATTAGGCTTTGTCAACTTAATTGGAGTTGCGACAGATGCTTTCTGTAGCTAGTGGAGATGCACTATGCCAGTCTTTGGGTTTTGGTCATAGTGCGCCAAGTCTCTAGTCGCTGGTGCATCAGTTGGCGAAACTCCTGGGCAAAGAGTTGATGTTGCTTGGGGTGGAAGTATTGGCGAATCAGCTCAAACGCTGCCAGGAATTGTGGGGCGTGTCCAGCAGACTTGAAGCGCTGCATTCTTTGCTCCCGTAATCGGGTCGGTTGATGAGAAGCCTCAGCCCGATTGTTCAACCCCTGATGCTGCCGATGTTCTACCCTGGGCAGCAGCTCTCGTTTAGCAGCACTACAGCTTTTGAGTTTATCCGTTATCAGCACACGAGGAGTAAAGCCCGGTTGCTTAAGGAGCTTACGTAAGAACTTCTTCACCTAGTATCGCAGAGGAATTGTGCGTTAAAGGAGTGTGGGCTTGATAGAGTAGAAGCAATCTCTACCCCCTCAAGCTGCAATGGAGTGTCGGCTCTGCGGTCATTCTAAAACTCACAAGCACGGCAAGATGTCGAACGGACACCAGCGCTACTTGTGCCCAGTGTGCAAGCAAACTTTTTCTGAAAGTTTTGACACGCTTTACTACTGGCGACGAGTAAGTCCTCAACAAGTACAACAGGTGCTACAAGCCCACAGTGAAGGCAGTAGCCTGCGAGGAATTAGTCGTATCACTGGCTTGGCCTACAATACCGTCGTCAGTATTACTCGCGCATCAAGTACCAAGACGCAGTTAGTTCACAATCACCAAGTTGAGCAGGTTGAGACCGAGGAGGTGAGTGCCGACGAGATGTGGTCATTTGTTTCAAAAAACAGAAGCAATGCCTCCCGGAGGAATTAGAAGTGGGAGATTGTTGGATTGGGCTGAGTTTAGCCGATTCTAGTGGACTAATCTTGGCAGCACGAGTGGGCAAACACACCAATGGGCTGTACGCCTTTGGCGGGGCGAAGCCCTATGAGGAACTGGTCGTCACAACAGAGGGCAAAACAGCTTGCAATCGATGGAATAGTGATGGCTGGGGTGGGTATGAACGGGTGCTGCCTTCTGAGATAGTGCACACCATCAGCAAAGCCAAAACGCAACGCTTAGAGCGTACCAATGCGGAAGGTGGCGAGGGGAATAATTCCTCTCGCACACTTCCTTGGCATTGTTCGACAACAAATCGGACGATGGCTAAGCCTGCGGCACGCTACGCGAACGACGGCAGAATAAATTTGGCAAAGTGTGGGAGCAGACAAAAGTGACAACCCGGCTAGTCGTGAGTTACTTCAATTGGATCTGGCAGCACAGTCGATTCAAAACTACTGCGGCTCAACGAGCAGAACTCGCTGATCGAGCTTGGAGTTGGCAGGATATCCTCACCTATCCAACAATCCTTTGACGCACTACCAGAATGACTTTACGAACTGAACTGCTTTATCCATAGCCCGCAGCTAATCGGGATTCGCCACCCCACCAGGAAGCAGAAGGGCATCGTAGTCTGCTGG
>CADCWO010000036.1:4794-5227 GCA_902806435.1 uncultured Synechococcales cyanobacterium
CCCAACAGTCTCCATCACCGTTACCGCTTCCCAACAATCATCTAAGCCTTTGGCAGGCTTCGTTAACAACTATACTGTCTAGCTCTATCGCTACAGGGATTTGTAGGAACTACTGACTCAGCACGGCATTGACCCAGACGAGGGGACAAGTGGCATCTCGGCAAGATAAGAGTAGGCATCAACGGCGAGGTGGTTTGTTTTGGTGAGCAACAGATCAGTATAATACTGTCCTCCCTTGACATCCTGGGGCAGAAGAGTCGTAACAAGCAAGCTCAAGGGCTTTGGCTTTATGCCCAGAGTGCTGGTGACAGACAAGCTTAGAAGCTATAGTGCAACCGAACAAGAAACTTCATCGATCTACCGAGTGATAAAAGATGCTCGCTCCTAGGCTGAGCCTAGGAGCGAGATTGGGAACGCTGTACTCTAGCCCCTA
>CADCWO010000037.1 GCA_902806435.1 uncultured Synechococcales cyanobacterium
AAGGGGGCTGTAATGACAATTACAGGAGTGCGCCACGGGCTGTTTAGCTGACCTGGCTGCCGAGTCACCTGATGCGGCTGAGCATTAGTGCCATCAGGCGGAGCCGTCTGAGCTGCTTGAGTTTGCGGCGCGCTAGCAGCGGTAGCCACTCCCAGTGCCACGGTGACTGGAAACTTCAGTGCAAAGGGCTTGAAATTTGCCCCTGCTTTTGGCGTACCGCGTAATTCAAGCTCATATTCTCCCTGTTTGGGAAAGACAATCTCAGCTCCGGGAATGCCCTGATACTGCCCTGCTGATACTGCTTTAAGGGGCGGCTTGATCAATGGAGATGCACCCTCAGCATGAGGTTCAGGATGGACAATCAACTGGCAATTGCATTGCCCTAAGGGCAGGATCTCACCTCCTTTGCGGGTAAGGGCGATCCAAACTTGGGAGGTTCTACCCGCTTCGGGGTTATCATGGGGCTCAATATGCAAAGTACCACCCACATCGCCTGACACTTCCACTTCATGGGCAAACGCAGGCGTGATTAGCAACCCTAGACACAGCAGTCCTCCTAAACTTTTACTTACGTTCAACCGGTGCAGCATAAAATTTATCCAGCGATAAGATGACCATGGCCAACCGAGCAGCTGCTTAGGTGGGCCAGCTGCTCAACAGAGCAGAAGCTCTAGCATGTTCCATCCGTAGGAATGTAAAGGTATTAGTGTCTGTGGCGATCGCCTTGATTGCCCAGAGCAGCCGCCTCAATAGTTTGGGTGGTTTCAATCGGCTTGCCCTTGTGGGCCAATGCCTCATGACCATTGGCATTTAGGCCAACTGTAATCCTATGTGAACCGGGCTTTAAGTTTTCTAGGTAGTACCAGTTACTGTAAAGTCGCGTGATTTTCTGCCCGTCGATGTAAAGATGGGCATGTCCTTCTGCTGTTGTTTGGGTCGTTGTACTGGCCTTCTGAGGGGCAAAACTAAAGTTAAAAGTTTGCACTTCCAGATTCCATCCCTTGAGCGGGTCTTCGTGGACAATCAGGCCAACGGCGGGAATGGGCCGGTCTGAGGGAACCTCCAGTTGCCTATGGTTATGCTTTGCTCCCCCAGCTGTGCCATCACCATTCATCCGCGTGCCCGGTACACTATGGGCAGATAGGTTAGGAGCTGTGGTATTTGTAGTTTTGGCAAGCCCATTGTTACTAGCGACGACAGCAACACATACCAGAGTCGTTGATGCTAATAGCTTTCCTAGCAGGCTTTCCAATCTTAACGGCACGTGCAAAATACTTTGGTGTTGACGCATTAATCCTTTCGTTTCCTTTGAGCATTTGTTGGAATTGTTGATCACGCCGTTAAACCACAATTTGCAAGAGCGTGTATCAAAAGCCCCATCTATTGTGAGCTGGGCAACTGCTGTGGTCAAAAGACAGGCTGTCAAAGTTTCTTCCTACTGCTTCCAAATCAATTGAAGACACGCTTGAGGAAGGGAAGCCGCGAAAGCAGTAGGTAATCCAGCAGCAACACAGTGACTAGGGAGATCCCAACCAGGGGAAAAACAGCACCTAAAACAGCGACGATCGCCATGGGAGTTCGCCACTGAGCTACATATTCTGGTAAGGCTGGAGCGCCAATACCCCTGGCAGGACGACGCTGCCACCACATCACCAATCCGCTTAGGCATAGAAGGATCACAATCAGACAGGCAAACAGCATTAGCAGCTGATTTCTCAATCCGAAGTATCTGCCCATGTGGATGGCAATGCCTAATTCAACTGCCTTGGGCACCAGAGTGTAATCCTGCCAGCGCACCTCAGCCAACACCTTGCCGCTGTACTGGTCAATGTGCAGCGTCATCTCTTGGGCTGGATCGTCTGGGGACGCCGAGATGGTGTATACTCCTGTCTTAGTCTCTGGCAAGCTCACACTGAACCCAGCCGGTGCGCCTTTAGACTGTGCCAGAGCAATCACGGAGTCTAAGTTTACGGGTGTGCCTGGAGGAATCTCTTCCTGAGTAACGTTTGAACTTGCTTCACCCTGTCCCTGATGGTGTTGATGCTCGGAGACCTCTGACTGAGGCATTGGTAACTGCTCAACTGCCCAGGGCACAACTTGTGACCTATGCTGATTCAAAGAACCAGTCAGAACAGTAGATTTGGGGATCTCATTCGACATCTGGGCGGGAAACTGGTTCCAAACTTGAGCGAAGGTACCTCCCCAGAATCCTGTCCAGGGTAGGCCTGTCAAGATCAGAAAGCCCACCAGCAGCGCACCGTAGAGCCCAGTGACAGCATGTAAATCTCGCCAGAATAGACGCCTGTTCTTACTCCACCAGCGCGGCAAAAGTGTCCCCAAAACTGTAAATCCATTACGAGGTAACCACAGGTATAGTCCGCTAAGGAGCAGCACCAGTCCCCAGCAGGCTGCCAGTTCAATCAGATAGTCCCCCACCCTACCAATCATCAGTTCAGCATGAAGTTTGCGGGCATAAGCTTGAAGGTTGTTAACCTCATCGCGATCACCCAGCACTTGAGCGGTGTAGGGATTTACAAAGACCGCCAGCATCCGATCATTTGAGGTCGTTAACTCAACTTCAGCACTGCGATTTGAAGCTACGTTAGGTGTGAGTTTAGCAATTTTTGCATCCGGATAATTGATCCGGACAGCTTCTAGTTGTTGGGTATAAGGCAGTACTGCATTGGTTGGTTGCACAAACATCAGATTGTGGTACATCAGCGCATCTAACTGGGGTTTGAAGAGGTAGATAATCCCAGTCGTAGCCAGCATCAACAGAAAGGGAATCACAAACAGCCCAGCGTAGAAGTGCCAGCGCCAGACAGTGCGGTAGAAGCGATTGGCAGGAGCTTCCACAGTTGGAGAGCCGGTATTCGAATTAGCTGTCTTGTCCATAGCATGATCCCTATAGTTTCATATCTCTATCGCAAGGGATGAAATAACTTAGTGACTTGTCCTCCACCGGTTAAGGCTGAACTCATCGCTAACGAGCAACCGCTTGCAGAAGGGAGCGGGGACAACTATCCTCTGCCTTAGCCTCAATGTCAAAAGACAAGCGGTCAAACTTCTAGGTGAGGTTTTGGGGTAATCTGATTGGAAAGTTGCCTGCTAGCAAGGTTGAAGTGCTATGGTCCCGCTGCCTAACTACCGTCCTAAACAACTTTCTCTCGGCCCTCTGGAAACAGAGATATTGAATATTGTCTGGGAGCTAAGTTCTGCCACTGTTAAGGATGTGCATGAGCGTATCCTGGCTGACCCAGACCGAGAGCTAGCGTATACCTCCGTAACAACCGTACTGCGTCGTCTGGCTCAAAAAGGATGGCTAGCCTGCGATCGCAGCGAACGAACCTTTCACTGGCGGCCGTTAGTCTCACGCCAGGAAGCACGCGCCCTAGAAGCTTACGAGCAGTTGCAGCGGTTTCTAGCCGTGGGTAACCCTGATATTGTCTTAGCTTTTGCCGATAGCTTGGACCAAGTCAGCTTAGAGCAACTCGAAGCAATCGCCCAACGGATTCAAGCCGCTCGCCGAGCCAAGGAGGAGCAGTAATGCATCTAATCATGATTCTGATGGCAATGGGATTGGCCTGGGGTCTGCGCTTAGCCTGGCCTGGAACTAGCGGAAGCTGGCGAGAGCGCTGGCAGCGAGCACTTCTATTATTTCTGTGGCCACCGCTACTGCTGATGATGACGGTACTTGCTGTATTGTGTATGGGCCCGCAGGGAGAAATGGTTGGACTCCAAGCAGGCTGGTTCAGCTACTTTCTGGCCCTGAGCTTTCTGGGATTTGCAGGTGCTTGCTGCCTGAAGCTTGCCTGGCAAGGCTGGCGTTCTGTTCGACAAATTCGCACCCACCCTCAATTTGACCTAAGCGGTCAGCGAGGCCGGGTACTAGACACAACGACATTGTTTAGCGCTCAGATTGGCTTCTGGCATCCTGAACTTGTCGTTAGCCAAGGTTTGTTACAGGCTCTAGATCAGCCACATCTGAATGCCGTCTTTGCCCATGAGCAAGGCCACTATTACTACCGTGACACTTTCTGGTTCTTCTGGCTGGGCTGGATTCGTTCTTGTACAGCCTGGTTGCCCTACACCGAAGCTCTATGGCAAGAGCTCTTAGCGTTACGAGAACTGCGAGCTGATCGTTGGGCGACTCAGGAGGTAGATTCTTTGCTGCTAGCGGAATCCCTGCTGCAGGTGGTCAGTGCCCCGCTGGTACCAGAAAGTTTCTGTGCAGCGTTTAGTTGTGTCGCACCACGTAGCCGGTTAGTGGAACGTATAGATGCGCTGCTTGCAGAGGAGCCAGAAGCGCCTGATCAGCCTGGCCTCTGGTCTTGGTCTTGGGTCCTCTTGACATTATTACCCCTAGTTGCAGTACCTTTTCATACTTGAATTGCCTCTTTGCCCCTAGAGCCTGTTCTGAGCTTTCAGGGATTTGCAATACGACCTGAGAATGAATAGCAAAGTATCCCAGTGGTGTCCAAAATGATGAGTAGGCATTCGTTGCTCCTTACCTAAGTCTCATGGGTGAAGAGGCTCCAGGTGGATAATGCCCTATGACTTGCCGCCAAAACAGTGTATCAACAGACTCCGCATTAAGCTGCCAACCAGATAGGCTCGGTAAATGCTGTCTAGCTTTGGAGCCGAAACATCCAAAGGATGTTCATTATCTCTAGACAAGCCCTGGCTTTAGTTTTCAATAGCGATGGCTTCTGGATGCAAACTTATAAGCCTTGTGGTTTTGGTGGCCTATCCTTAAAGTTCATACGAGCGTGAAACCGACTAATACACTTGATACAAAAAGTCGGCCTAATACCTGCGTGCTCCCGCAGAAGTACGCACCGTTCTGCGGGATTCCAGAGATCGCGCGTTACGATTGAATGCGGGGTGCAACCTGTGGCTTATTGACAATAAGGCCAATTTTAGGCCAAGACTGTAGTACATCTATATGGTTTGCCTTCAGATGAGATATCGATGAGTAAGCGTTCAAGGAGACCCAATTCTGGTCTAGGGTTTGGCAAAAAAGAGCTATATACACTTAATGAGGAGAGTCTGGCAGTTTTTGCTGGGACAATTCGTGCCCTGAATCTAGCTGCACAAAAACTCGCTGAACTTGACCCCTGTAAAACAGCAGAAGAATGGCTTAGTTCATTGATGAAAGAAGCTGCTGATGAGCTAGCACAGGGAAAAGG
>CADCWO010000038.1 GCA_902806435.1 uncultured Synechococcales cyanobacterium
TACATTGGTCTTTTTGGCGCAGACATCATCAAGCTCTTGCTCGTTACCATCATTACTGTAAGCGTTCCCAAGCTCCCTAAAGCTATCTACAACTGTAGTGCTTCTTTTGTTTGTATTGGCATATCTAAGATTCCTTGCTCATCTTCCTGGCAAGACAAGGCGTCTCTTTCTACTAGCTGGGATACTCTATCTTGCAGGTGCCCTAGGCATGGAATTAGTAGGTGGATACTACTCGGATTTCTATGGTGAGCAAAACATGGCTTACGCGCTGATAGTAAGCATCGAGGAATTCCTTGAGATGATGGGCGTTGTTGTTTTTATCTACGCGTTACTGTCGTATATGAGTTTGCAGATAAAAGGCGTAGACCTGCGAATTCGCATTGAAGAAGAAGCTTCACAACGACAAAAAATTCAGTTTATTGAGCAGGCAAATTTAGAAAAAGCTTCGGTGAAGAAAACTGAGATTCGCTAGCTGTTCAACATCGCGACTACAACACACTGAGTAGATGCTACCTACGCTCAAGGAAACATTGATGCAGTGCTTATGGCTAATCCCATCTAGGCGAGTTCAAAAGGGTAGCAATTACCCCGACCAGTAGTATAGCGACAATGGAGACACCACCAACCATTTCTAAGCCAGGGCCTTGCAGTAGGGCATCACTGTTGATGGAGGTGTAGCAGGAGTAGTCAGAGCCATTGCAGGCCTTCATGGTTGCTGCGCTGCTTGTTGATATCCTCTCTAAAATGTCCATTGCACCCTACTTAATATTTCGGTGATTTCACTAATTTTTGTAGCAAGAGTTACCATTTTTCTTGATGGTCCCATCAATACTGTGCAGAGATTTCCGCTACCCCAAAAAAAGGAGATACGTCCTAAAGACATGAAGTGCTGAGACAACCTGCTTTTCTTTCGAAAGTTCAAATCCCCTCTAGTTCTTAGATCTTCTGCGGGAGCACGCCTGAGATTGTATGCGACCAGCCATTCAGTTGTAAAAAGGCTGAAATCCCTTCGGTACTAGCAGCATCCATACGCTTCCGCTTAGGACTGCTAATTTGCGTCTTACCCTTTCGAAGTAAGTTGCCGTTTCGGGGACCTGGTTGAGCTAGCTCAGGGGGGAGGTTCGCTAGCCATGTATACAGGTTAGGCTGCCAGTCTTAGCTTGTCTGTGGGGAAAAGTGTGAAAACGTCAGGCGTTGCACTTGGGGATGAGCAGGTAAATAAAAAGCGTTCTCACACTCTATTTCGTGAGAACGCTAGCCTGCTGTGAGGGTGATAGCGGTCAGAATACTTGCTCATCACCTCATTTCAAGGCCCAATTAACGTTTAGACCGTCACAAAATCAGCAGCCGTTAGAGTTGAGAGGTATCCACTCCGTCAAGCTGACTAAAGTTTCGTTGCTAGCAGTGAGGATGATGTTACTACCTGACAAGCTTAGGGAATCAAAGCTTATCCCGCCGGCCAAACCAAGCTTATCCGTCCCAGCTACAAAGTCAGTAATCGTAAGGGCTTTTTTGTGCCCAATGTTCTGCTATCTCTTCTATGACTTCTGGGCAATGGCACTTATGGTCAGTTAGGGCCCAGCGCTGTTTAGATGAGAACAGATGTAGTCTTGGGAAGGCTTGTTGGCATAACTAGCTTCCAGGCGCACCGTCATTTTCACTATTTCTAGAGACTGGTTCTTCGTCTCACTTTAAGACTGTCAGTCTCAAAAACTGCTTGGACTTTTTTAGGCTTAAAAATGCAACTGGCACATGCCTCAAACCCGCATTCCCTCATGAGACTGGACTGGCGGCCTATTTTGCAAAAATTGTTACAGAGAAGAGCTTTCAGCTTGTCCCACCGGGTTGCCCTTCTGCTGGATCGCGCAGGCTACAAAGCCGTACAGACGAGAAAAGGATTCGCGTAGGTTCAACTTGCGGCCCAATTGCGGTCGTTCAAGATTTAGCGACAATCATCGTAAGCGGTCATTCGGAAGTTGCACTTTGACCAATAATGCGAGCCTCTCGCACATAGTCAAAATCTCCCTCACCCGACCAAGCTTGTCCGTCAGGATAACGCAATTCTATTCCGGCGAGGTCTCTCTCATCCGCTAGCCTCATGTTGACGCCCATCAGGCTATCCCCGAACCTCGATACGGCGTTTGTGGTCAAAACAAAGTGAGTCGTTGAACCGCACTTTGCGCAGAACTGAATTTCCGCGGCCGGGTCGTCCTTGTCTTCCCTACAATATCCTTTTGCTGTTCCCTCAACGCTTACCTCCGACGGATGAAAATAGCCCCAGCGGGCGCCCGCTTTGCTGCATAGTGTGCAGTTGCACTCGTTGATGTAGTCCGGTTGCTTTTTGGTTTCGACGCGGATTTGGCCGCAAAGGCAGGAGAGCTTCAGCATCCTCATATCATATAATGAGGGCCGCTTGCCTGATAGCCGCCATTCCGCTTTCCACCACTTTCTGCCGTTCACGCGCCCCGCTTCTTGTAAGGCCCGCGAGGCTTAGGGGCAGGTGCGGCTGTGGGGCGGTGCTTTCAGCTTATCTCAGGTGCTGGGCCTTCTCTGAGATCTTTCACTTGGTTTACAGAAGGTGAGAAAGTCGGAGAGATGTTGCATTTCCAGCCGTGATGGAGTCCCTTCCTGTAGCCTGCCAAGCCCTGATGAGTAGCTTGTTAGGGCTGATGCCCTCCCTGCACCAGCAGGAGAGCCTGCAAGCCTTGTTCGGACTATTTCTGGCTCCGATTGGCTCTCCCTTGCCGCAACACTGTCAGCTCAAATCGGCAGGAGCCCTGAGCCGATTCCTCAACCACTACGGCTGGCCGACTCGTCAGGTGATTCGCAGCGTCCGTCAGTGGGTGCTGGAGCAGTTGTTAGGGTGGGCACCTCAAGGGCGGCGGCCTCATCTGCAGCTGATTGTAGACTTGACCACGCTGGAGAAGACAGGCAAGTTTCAGCAGCTTCCCGGACTGGTGCGCTGGTACAACCGCAAGCGAGGACTGCATCTGGTAGTGCTGTATCTGGTCGTGGGACGGTGGCGGTTGCCGTGGGGTTTTCGCATCTACCGGGGCAAGGGCAGTGCAACCCCGGTCCAACTGGCCTTACGATTACTCTCAACCTTACCTCTCTGTCTCCGGCAGCGCTACGAGGGGATGGTACTGGCGGATGCAGGTTTTGGCAGTCGAGAGTTTCTGCAAGGGGTACGGCAGTTGGGATTCCATGCACTGGTTAGTGTCAGCAGCAGTCGGTGCCTCGCGGATGGCAGACCTCTGCAACAGCTCCATCGAGCTGGGCAACAGATTCAATTGAGAGGGCTCTCGATGTCCTTGACCTGGGGCTACTACTATTTCAAGGGTGAGGATGGGCGCTACCGCAAGCGTCACCTCTTGTGTACGCGGCGACTGAAAGCCTCAACCCTACGCTGGTGGGGCCGCAGAAGATGGGCGATTGAAGGCTTCTTCAAGGTGGCAAAGCACCGCTTTGGTCTCCATCGCTTTGGCCAGTCTTCTCCAGTAGGCGTCTATCGCTGGCTGGTCTTGGTACTAATCGCTTTTGTTCTAGCTCTGTGTGGGCTGCTGATGCAACAGGCTGCTGAGGAGGTCGATTGGGCGGTTGCAGCTCAAACCGTTGTTCGCCTTCTAATTCCGCATATCATCATCTACTCCCTCCTCAAAGAGCTAGAACCTTGGCGCAAAGAGGCTCTAGCGCTGGGGATTGAGCTTCCAAAAACGCAGTGAAAGATATCAGATCTCTAGCTGTTCAGTTTTGCTCAAGTGCTTGGTGTCGGGAATCAACAGGGATAAGCCGAGATCAGCGACTGGTTCAACTCAGGGCAGAATAAGGTTTGGCTCGGACGGCTATGGCAACAGACTGCTAAAGCCAGTGGCTAGCAGCTTCAACCCCGCGCCCCAGCGATGTCAGTTGGATTAACCGATCGCGTTTGGGCCGTTGCTGATCTCCTGCGATCTCCGCTTTATGCTTAAACCTAGCTGAGATAATCCCAGCTAACTACCGTAATTCGTAAGTAATGATTGAAGACAGTAATCAAAAAACTTATACAGCAACGTCCATTGTGCGGCATTACGCCCAGTTACAACGGCTTCAACCTGCTGAGCAAACCCTTTTTGAGGAATTGCGATCGCGCTTGCCTAGCATGAACATGCTGGATATCGGCGTGGGCGGCGGTCGGACCACGCAGCATTTTGCCTCAAGGGTTAAGAGCTATGTGGGCATTGATTATTCTGCTGCAATGATTGCTGCCTGCAAGCACCGATTTGCAGCAACGGCTCACCAAATTAGCTTTGAATGGGGCGATGCGCGAGATTTGAGTCAATTTGCCAATGATTCGTTTGATTTAATTTTGTTTAGCTTTAATGGAATTGATTATGTGTCGCATTGTGATCGCCTCAAGATTTTGCAAGAAGTGTATCGAGTCGGCAGACCGGGCGGGTGTTTAATTTTTTCTAGCCATAATTTGCAAAGCTTGGAGCACCAGTTTGATCTGGCCAAGCAGTTTTCGTGGAACCCGATCACAACTTATACAAATTTAGTCATGCTAGGACTATTGCGTTGGTTTAATCGGGCGATTGATCTAAAGAATTTAAACCAATCTGTATATGAAATTGTTAGAGATGAATCGCACAATTTTCGGCTAAGAACCTATTACATCAGACCAAGTGCCCAAATTCAGCAACTCGCTCCCTTCTTTCAGGATATTAAAATTTTTTCTTGGCGGAGCGGTCTAGAACTCACATCACTGGAAATCAATACCCATTTAGACCCGTGGCTTTATTATCAATGCACGATTCAGTAACATGGGTAGATCGGATGCAATGCAATTGTAGTAGTTTTACCACAGGTGCGATCGCTGGCTACGTTCTGTTTCTGGGAGTTGGCTATTGGAAGATAGTTGGATAGTTCAAGGTGAATCTGATCGTGAGGGCGGAGATAATTTGTTAAGAGAAGGGAAATAGAATAATAGAAGAAGCAGGTAAACCCATTGGAGGCTAAAGATGGGAGTGAGGGTTTTGTTGCAAAAAGTGGAGAAGGCACAAAGGCTCCTGAGTCATCACCCAGCTTAGGCAGCCACGCCTAATACTTGAGCCATAAAGTTCAGTTGAGCTAGCACATCTCCCTTTGGTACTCCGATCACTTGTCCTTTCCTCAGCAGGTGCATCGCCTCGTATCCCTTGAT
>CADCWO010000039.1 GCA_902806435.1 uncultured Synechococcales cyanobacterium
AGTTTGACGGCGAAGGAAGTGTTTCGGCGCTGTCCTCCCGTGAAACAAAAGCTATGGGGTGGAGAGTTTTGGAGTGATGGTTATTTTGCTAGCACCGTAGGGAAACACGAGGATGAAGGGATGATTGCGAAATACGTCAAGAATCAGGGTAACGAATATCTCAAGCTACACCGAGATGAGCAGCTTACTCTTTTTTGATACTGATACCCCGTCTGCTTGCAGCGGGGTAGTTCATTAGAAATATTTTGCTTTCACTGCAGCTTACGGGAGCGCACCACTGACGATGTATTCAATATTATTCAGAATGAATGCTGGGCTGTACTGGTACGAATTAACTGGCAAGTTATACATAACAGTAGCTATTAGCTTCAGCCTTGTTGAGCAATATAATGTCTCCAGTAAGCGGTATCGTCCTCGGTTTGGCATACATCTTGGGGCTACTATCAACTGCATTTCCCTGGGGAGGATATGGCGTTTTTTTATTAGGAGTAGTAGCAGCGATCGCCGTTCCGCAACATTGGCGCACTGGACCTCATTGGAAACTATGGGCAGTTGCGGGAGTAGTTGGGTTACTAGCAGCTCTATACTTACAAGCCCAAGTACCCTACCCAAGCGCTACTGATATCAGCAAGTTTATTGCCGATAGTGGCAGTACGAGTCAGCAAGCTGTCACTATTCAAGGTCAGATTGAGAGCCCGCCCCGCTTAACTCGCGCTCAGCGCCAACAGTTTTGGCTCCGGGTAAGTGACTTTGACTCGGCTGACAGTACCACCCAAGCTGAGAAAACCAAGCAATCGGTTACAGGCAAGCTGTACGTTACCGTGCCCCCTCAGGCAAAGCCTATCCATCCCGGTCAAGTTGTGGCGATTACCGGCACACTCTACAAGCCCCGACCCGCTACCAATCCTCAAGGTTTTGATTTCCAAGCTTACCTGAAGCGGGAAGGGACATTTGCTGGCTTCAATGGTCGACGGCTGACCTTACTACAAGAGGGCGCACCTTGGGGATGGTGGCGAGTCCGTCAAAGAATTATTCAAGCTCAAGTCCGCTGGCTAGGAGTTCCTGCAGGACCTCTAGTAAGTGCCATGGTCTTGGGCAGCCGGGCTGTTGACCTACCGTTTGAGGTGCGAGATGAGTTTATGAAAGTCGGCCTAGCTCATGCCCTAGCTGCTTCTGGCTTTCAAACTTCATTGATTTTGGCTGTGGTACTAGCCTTGACGCGGCAGCAAGGTACACGCCAGCAACTAGGTTTTGGCACTGCTGCCTTAATCACCTTTGGCTGTTTAAGTGGCTTTGAACCTGCGGTATTACGGGCAGTATTCATGGGTTTTGCTGGATTAATCGCTTTAGCAACGAAGCGCCAAGCTCGGCCGTTAGCGATACTGTTAGGCGTGGCAGTCCTAATGTTGTTCCACAATCCTATCTGGATTTGGAACTTGGGGTTTCAGTTGAGCTTTCTCGCCACACTGGGGTTGATTGTCACCGTGCCTGCCCTCAGCCTGCGACTAGATTGGTTGCCCCCAGCTATCGCTGCCCTAATCGCCGTTCCTATGGCTGCTTTGGTGTGGACGCTGCCGCTCCAACTTTTCAGTTTCGGGACAGTGCCAATTTATAGCCTGCTCGCTAACGTTGTAGCAACACCCTTGATCTCGGTCATTACCATCGGCGGCTTCATTAGTGGTCTGGCAGGATTGATCTGGCCGTTGGTCGGCAGTGCTTTAGCCTGGCTACTTTATTATCCGGCCCATAGTCTAATTGGTGTGGTCCACTGGTTTAGCCGACTTCCTGGTAGCTCCGTTGCCTTGGGAACAATCGACCTATGGCAGCTAGTTCTCCTCTACGGGGCACTGGGGTTGGCTTGGCGATCTTCTTGGTGGCAACGTCGCTGGTGGCTGGCGGGGCTAGCGGCGCTCGCTGTGGTAGCGATTCCAGTTTGGCAGACCAAATCCACAATTTTTCAAGTCACGGTACTGGCAACCCAGAAGTCACCAATTATGGTGATTCAGGAGCGAGGATGGACAACCCTGATCAACAGTGGTGATGAATTGACAGCCCGCTCCCTTATCCTGCCTTTCTTAGAACAGCAAGGCATCAACCAGATCGACTGGGCGATCGCTACTGATCCCCACTCAAAATCCAATCGAGGCTGGTTGGAACTTCTACAACGGCTGCCGGTGAAGCAATTTAGTGAAATTCCAATCGATATGGATACAGGGATCAGTGCGATGCCCAGAGAAGTTTTAGACAGCATTCAGGAGCACTCCATCCCCCGGCTCCCTTTACAGCCCGATCGAGCGATCACCGGGGGTGCTACCGAAGTCGAATTTATTAGGACTAACCCTGTCACCCTACGGCTGCACATCGATTCCTTAGACTGGCTGCTGCTCAGCGACGTTAAAACTAGTGGACAAGAAACCTGGGTCACAACGACAAAACGGTTATTCCAGCCGCAAGTTTTGTGGTGGTCAGGCAAAGATTTACCAGTGTCATTGGTGAGTGCTCTTAGTCCCCAAGTTGTCGTCGCCTCATCTACTTTTATCGATCCGGATACGGTGTCTCAACTGCAAGCTAACAACATTCAACTCTATTGGACCAACCGTGACGGAGCAATTCAGTGGACGCGTCAGCATCGTTTTGAAAAACACTTTGACCAAGCGAACCCTGTTGATAGCAAGTTGAGCTGATTGTTAACTGGAATACATTGACTACTGTACCTTGGGGTAGAAATAGCACTGCCTACCCCTGCTTGAGCTTTGGAGCTCTTTAGAATTGCAGTAAGTGTAACCAAGAGGCTCTATGGATTCCGCTAAGGCAAACACTCCTAGTACAACCGAATTTGAGCAATCGATCGCTGTTGCCGCTCCAGCAGAGGGCATCTTTAATTTCATTTCAGATGTTAAGAATGTGCCCCAATATTTACCAACCGTTAAAAATGCCGAGCCCCAAGCGGGTGAACGGATTCGCACCCAAGGTCAGGCAGGTGAGCGCACCTACGACTCCGATGGTCATTTTCGGGTAAACAAGCAGGCCCACCGCATCGAGTGGGGGTCGGATGGCGAAAATGATTATGGTGGCTGGCTGGAAGTTCAGGGTGATGGCGAATCGCGATCGCAGGTCAAGGTTCACATCCACTATGCCCCCAAGCCTGAGACACTACAACGCATGGTGGAACGCTCCCCCGACCATAGCTTTGAGTCAGTCATGGCCGAAGGTATCTCTAAGACCTTGGAATCGATCAAACACATTTGTGAGGGAACGGGTGGCAAAATAGAAATCGAAGCTAATCAATAATTTCTAAGGCTCCAGTTCCCCCCAACACAAACTTCTGCAACCCAGGGGAGGTTCCCCTGGGTTGAGACTTAGCACCAGAAACTATTACTAGACAACTGGCGTTAGTAGGAATCCGTGGGTTTCACCATTGAGTGAACCATTACCAACAATGTGCCCATTGTTACTCAGGTCGATTGCTGTCTCTAGCGTCCAGCCAGAACTGGGTGAAATCAAGTTATTGAGGTCTTGCACGATGCCGTCGCTATAGAGGAAAGCGTGGACCGCTCCCTCGCCGTTAATATCATAGGACTCACCAACCAACTGGCCTTTGTCATTAATACCCTTGGCATCGTCGTAGACCCCAGGCGCATCAATAGTGGTTATGCCCCCGTCCGGATTGTAAAGAAAGGCATCATACCCACTACCAGGACTGCCAGAACTGCCAGCTATCTGACCTTGCTCATTAATATCGTTGGCAGAGCTGTACGGATCGGCTCCAATATCGGTTATACCCGTAGGCTTGCTCCAAAGGAAGGCACTACCACCAGAATCACCAACGACTTGGCTGTTGTTGTTAATTGCCTTAGCGTTAGTGTAGTCGTCACCAAAGAGACCGGGCAACACGCCTAAGTCTTCCACGGTACCGTCCTGGTTGTCAAGGAACTGGCCTTCAACAGACTGACCTTGATTGTTGCGCGTCTTTCCACCAGCAATCACTTGGCCTTGATCGTTAATCGTATCCCCTTCACCAAGGGGGTCACCAAGGTCAGTGATTCGGTAGTTATCATTGTCAATAATTGTCAAAATAGCGTCTTGCTGCTCCCCAATCACGGCTCCACCGGTGGGGCTACCTAAGCTGAGGTTGATGGTTTCTGGTCCTTCGGCCAATCTATCTTCCCTTAGAGGAATGATGACAGTTTTAGTATCAGCGTCCTCAGCGCCAAAGGTGACAAGGATCGGATTGCGCTTGTAGTCGGCAGCAGTTGCTGTACCATCCGTTAAGGTTACGGTGGCACTGACAGTCTCAGCATTATTACCTGTCCGGGTGACTTTGACTTCTGCAATCGGCGTACCATCTTCTGCCACACTAAAGTTGGGAGTGCTGAACGCTAGTGTGGGAGTACTGGCAAAACTGAAGTAAGGACTGCCAAGACTCAGCCCGTAAACTCCATCAACAACCGCGATCAACTCATCCACATCTTCGTCCAGAAAGATGCCAGTTCCCCCTATTTCCGGAATTGGCGATGATTCTAAAAGATAGCTACCGGGTCCAAGCTGAATTTTATCCTTTGCCACATTGAAGTCAACAATATGGGCAAAGTCCCCCTTACCAGCCGTTCGTGGTTTAACGTCATTGCTGTAAAAGGTCTGAGCAGTATCCGCAAGTATAAAAATATCTCGGCCAAAACCACCCCTGAGGATGTCAACCTCGCTAATTCCAGGGTTTACCGCCGACTGATCAACCCCAATCAAGGTATCGTTGCCGCTACCACCATTCAGGTTATCGTCATCGTTGCCGCCAACTAAGCGATCGCTGCCAGTGTCGCCAACCAGAAAGTCCTTGCCAGTAGCACCATCGAGGGAGTCGCTGCCAACCCCACCGAGTAGGATGTCATTGTTGTTACCACCATAGAGCTCGTCATTTCCGTCGCCGCCATCTAGGTTGTCATCACCTCCCAAGCTCGTCAGGTCGTCATTACCAGCCCCACCAGAAAGGATATCTTTGCCATCAAAGCTAACCAACGTGTCACTGCCCGCCCCACCAATCAAGGAATTATTTCCGGCAGTATCATACAGGTTGTCATTGCCCGCACCACCGTCTAAGCTGTCATTGCCCGCACCACCGTCTAAGCTGTCATTGCCGTAGTCACCAAATAAGTTGTCATTGCCATTGAAGGCAAGTAATTGATCATCCCCATGCCCACCATCGAGTAAGTCATTCCCCTCACCGCCGTCGAGCACATCTGCTGCGGCACCACCAAACAGATTGTCAGCCTCCGCCCCCCCGGACAAGCTATCGGAGCCATCTTTTCCATAAAGGCCATCGCTGCCTGTACCCCCTTCTAGGGAGTCGTTGCCATTGCCACCGTCCAATAGATCATCGCTGGCTAAACCGGCAATAAGGTCATCGCCACTCAAGCCAAACAGAGTGTCTAAACCAGTAGCGCCAGTCAGGGTGTCGTTGAGCGTCGTTCCACTTTGAATTGCCATGATTTTGAGTTTTTAATCTAAATGTATAAAAGCTAATCTTCTGAGCTGCCTTTTTTAGGCAGGCAAACTCAGTAAGGTTAAAGAATAGGCAGGTAGACTTACCCCGGAAGTAAAAGATGCAGCAGATATTGTGCTACTACTTACACCGGTTTCGTCAATCCGTTGGGCTGGGAGACCCTTACGGCCAAGGGACTGCCCCACACTTTGCACGACAACCGAGGTGGGCTCGGCAGCCTTGTTAATCAACAGAAGAGAACGAGGACCCTCAGCTTGCCGGATTGCCATTGCTTCAACAAGGGTGTTATCACTTGTGGTCTTGATGTTTGCTCCCACTAGATACTGGTTGGCCCAGGTAAAGACTGTGGCAGAAAGGCGTAAATTATTCCGATCATCAATCAGCCCGTAGAAATCATCTTTGGTGTTCCAAGACGCTGTCATCTCGATCCCAGCGTCTGCCAGGTGTTTGAGGACAGAGGCAAACCAAACCGCGCCGATATAGGTGTTTTGGCGAGTTTCTCCTGATCTATATGAGTAGTTAATGTTGTATTCCCCCAAAAACAACGGCACCTCCCGCTCAGGAATGTACTTCGTCACGACTGAGCGCATGGACCGGACTTGGTCAGCATATTTAGGTGTCCCTGCCAGGAGTTGATCAGTAGAAAGAGCGGGATCAGCCGTCTGATAACGATGCCAGGAGACAAAGTCCACATTGGAACCACTGGCACGTAAGAAGCTACCTAGGGTGTAGGTATCGTTATAGGTGAGGGCCGGGCCACCAACCTTAATACTGGGGTCGACAGCCTTCATGGCGATTGCTGCCTTGTTGTAGATCGTCCACAGCTCGTTTAACTGGCCAGCATCCTTATAGATTTTGTCGCGCTCATTAAAGGGCTCCCAATACATCACCCCACGCTTCTGTTCGATGTTAATGATCCGAACCAGGGCTGCACAGAAGTTGGCATACTCGTCGTAGGCGGAGGGGTCGAGCAGATTATTAGTCTGGGCCATCCATTGAGGCCATTCTGGAATTGTCTGGACAATCGTGGGGAGCGTTCCATAGGCTGGCAGATAGGCGTCATAGGCAGCTTGAATTGGGGATGCTACCCAGGTTCTTGTGGCAGCGTCACTCCAGGCATCACTTAAGTTGGCATTGTGAAACCGCAGCAGTCTCAGATTGATTTGTTTCAACAAGTTGTGATAAGTGCTGTCCGCGACATTTGCCGGGCTAATGATCTTAAAGTCATTAGAGCCAAAGTTGGCCGGTGTGGTTTGGGAGATAGTTGATGTCCAGTCAACAGTGATGGTTGCCACGGTTTGAGATAGTGCAGGCAGTAGTAATCTTCTAGTACCTGACCCTGGGGCAAGGGGCGTGAGATAGTGGAGGGCAAGCTCCAAAGGCTTGGCTACCAGCGCACTTAAAACAGCTAACTTGAGTAGTTTGCGACGATGCATAATCACCTTCTAGTCGTAAGAACTGTTGAACTACGAACCCAAGCTTTAGGAGATAAGGCGAACCTGTGGGTGCTCCCCTTGGCTCGCCTTAGCCGTCAGAAGCCAACACTCAGGCAGTTGGTGTTATTAGGAATCTGTCAGTTTTACCCCACGAAGCTGAAATAGGGACTGTCAAGGCTCAAACCGGAAACGCCATCAACAATAGCGATCAGCTCATCCTCTTTTTGGCCAAGAAAGATCGCGCTTCCCGTAATTCCCGGAATTGGCGATGTCCCCAAGACGTAATTGCCCGGCCCCAGTTGGATTTGATCCTTAGCCACATTGAAGTCAACAATATGGGCAAAGTCATTTAGCCCAGGACTGAGCGGTTTAAGGGCAGCATTGTTGTAGAACACTTGGTTAGCGTTGCCCAGTACGAAGATATCTCGGCCAAGACCACCCGTAAGGATGTCAACCTCGCCAACTCCAGGGCTTATCTCCGACTCATTAACCCCAATCAAAGTATCGTTGCCGCTGCCACCAATCAGGATGTCGTGACCAGCACCGCCGACTAAGCGATCGCTGCTAACACCACCGTCAAGAGAGTCCTTTCCAAAACTACCCTCTAGAGAGTCACTGCCAACATTGCCGAGTAAAATGTCATCTCCCTTGCCCCCATTCACCTCGTCACTCTCACGTCCGCCATCTAGGTTATCGTTACCAGCACCACCCGCTAGCTGATCATTGCCACTGCCACCAGCCAGAACATTATTACCATTGTCACCAGTCAGAACATTGGCTGCGACACCCCCAAACAAGTTGTCAGCCCCTTGGCTTACGGCTAAGGTATCGAGTTCATTTTGTTGATTCGTATCAGCAAAATTTCCTACAGATTGTCCACGCCCAGCGTTAGTCCCACGGTTGGAAATGTCGACCGATTGGTCAACGTTATTTATGTTTTCCTGGTGTATCAAAATGATGGGGTTTCCAACAACGTTAGCGTCAGAAGGAAATCCAAAAAAATCTAAGTCAAAATTTCCTCCACTGAGCAGGTCACGTAAGCCTCGAAGTAAGTCATCAACGAGAGTATCCGCTTCAGTAGTAGCAATGGCGGGGTCGCTAGTAGCAACGGCGGGGTCGCTAGTAGCAACGGCGGGGTCGCTAGTAGCAACGGCGGGGTCGCTAGTAGCAACGGTGGGGTCGCTAGTAGCAACGGCGGGGTCGCTAGTAGCAACGGCGGGGTCGCTAGTAGCAACGGTGGGGTCATTGCTCGCCGTTCCATTAATCATTTCCACAGTTTTAGATTCCTTGATGTAAAGGTTAAGGTTTTGAGTCTGTAGTACTTGCCTTAGGTGCGCAGATGCAGCAGAGCCAAAAAATAGGCTGTATAAGCGGCTTGATAGAAGTCCATTTCAAGAACATCTTTTTTAGAAGCCCAGCCTTGGGTATTCCACGACGAAAGGTCGTATTTTTGGCTTGGTGCAACTGATCAACTCAGAGCATCCATCCCCCCTCTACGTAGAGTTCCCAAATGGCATAGAGCAATCACTAAGTTGAGAGCAATAGGGGTACTGATGAGAAAGCGAAAGGGCGTTTGCCCTCTGCAGGGCTAAGTGGTAGGTCTAAGCCAGTACACTCGTGCACCATACCCAGCAATGAATAGGGGCTGACTAAATAGCAGTACAGGGGGTAAGTTATTCAGACCTGTTGTATTCTGCTTTCACTGCGCTCACGGTATAAGCCATTAGTCAGAGAACATACTTATACTGCTGGGGAAGGGCAAATTCCTGGGGGATCAAGCACAATATGGCTGGTAGGAACTCTCAAGATTCATGCCTTGTGCTAAGTTATGTCCTTTCCTCAGGAGTCGAGTACTGCTTTGTCGCGTCGTCGTCGCAAGTCATCCAGACCCAGCTACCGTTTATTGGGATTGAGTGCTTTTTGTGCTCTACTGATAGGGTTCTTCTACGGCCAGTGGCGTAGCTATGGCCTTTCTCCCCAAGCGATATTAGTTCTGGGAGGAGCCTTAGAGCGCGAGAAATTTGCTGCAGAATTTGCTTACCAACACCAAGAGTTACCAGTTTGGATTTCTGGTGGTAGTAACCCAGAGTACGCAGAGTGGTTGTTCTCAGAAGCCGGGATTGATCGCGATCGCCTGCATCTTGACTATGATGCTGTCGATACGGTTACGAACTTTACAACTATTGTTGACAAGCTCAAAAATCACGGCGTCAAGAGCGTCTACTTAATTACCTCTGACTACCACATGCGACGAGCCTCGGTGATTGGTGAAATTGTTTTAGGCAGCCATGGCATCGACTTAATACCGGTCACTGTGCCTTCTAAGCAATCGCCTGAACCCCTAGAAAAAGCTTTGTTTGATGGTGCCAGAGCTGTACTTTGGGTAACTACTGGCTCAACAGGCTCAACCTTTAGTCAAGCGCTAAGGTCTCAGAAGCTCAACCTACTGTTAAAAACCACTTTCGAGCCATAATCTACTCGGTAAGTGTTTGTAACGAATAGATTACAGGAAGGGCACAGAACGAGACGAAGTACAACCACTGAGTAGCAGCTTTAGGCCCTTTGGAGAATTTCTCTTAAGGCGATACACTACGATTGTTGGTAAATTGATAGAAAATAAACGATGAAATGATAGTGAGTGATGAGCTTTGAAGCTAATACACTGGCACGATTCAAGGCCTTAGCGGCTATTCCCAAAGAATGCCAGCTTCAGCGACAAATCCTCCAAGGACGAATGTGTCTCCTGGTAAGTTGCCCAAGCTCTGCGATCGCAGAGAGCCTTTGGCGTAATCAGTACCAACTAGCTGAGCCGTTACAAGAAACAGCTTTAGCTGAGAGAGCCATTATCGTTCACCAAGGAAGAGTTTGGCACCCAGCTTTCCGTGAGCAGCAGTAAGCACTGTTATAGAAATTCTTATAAAATCAAGTCAATGTTTTGCTTAAACTTCAAGAACGCTGATAAGGAGAATTAGCGTGACTCAAGTGATTCTAGGTGAAGACGAAAGAATTGAATCAGCTTTGCGGCGCTTCAAACGTCAAGTTTCTAAATCTGGCATCCTATCTGATGTGAAAAGACATCAGTATTTTGAAACCCCGGCTGAGAAACGCAAGCGTAAGGCTGTAACGGCTCGACGTAGTCGAGGGTCAAGGCGTTGACTTGCAGCTCAATAAACTAGCGTTTTAAGGAAGCAAGATGCGGCCAAACTACTACCTGGCGTATCGTTGCCATTGTGTATTTCTATACTAAATAACCACAGCTAAAGCAGCGCTGTAAATATAAAGAGGTCATTCTACCCAAGCATTAGCTGTGCTACTAACTTGAGCTACCTGATGGCCCATTCTTTTTAGCCGCCATTGACAACTTTGATTGTCCAGTCCGCAATCCGGCAGCAATTTCACCAGGTCAATGGCCTGGTAGATTCCGAAAGTTCTGAGTTTTAACAGCGGTAATTGCTGTTGGAGACTCAATCCTCGTCTATGCCCACTATCAGTACCTGCGGAGCTCTCGCCATCTGCGAATGTACGACTCTCAAAAGCCCGTGGCGAGGATTGAACTCGCGACCTCACCCTTACCAAGGGTGTGCTCTACCACTGAGCCACACGGGCGAAGTAAATCTAAGATTTAGCTTCCCAATTTGCACTGAAGATTTTAGATGAAACCAAACTCTAAAATCTATATGGTGGGCCGGGCTGGATTTGAACCAGCGTAGGCGTAGCCAGCGGATTTACAGTCCGCCCCCATTAACCACTCGGGCACCGACCCTCTTGTGTCCACGAATATTGATAGTAACACAACAACCTTTAGGATACAAACCTGTCTCTGTCTAGTTTCAAGGCACAGTTATCACGCCTGCTTGAGATCTACAAGCTTAGCAATCTCATCCTTATAATTTCTCTTATATAAGGTGATTGCTTGGCCGGGTACTTTTAAGCAGGTAGTTCCAGATGCTAGCGCCATTGATAGCTAGTAGATTGGTCAGACTAGCAGTACAAAGCACAACCAGGCATCACCTACCTTCTAATGGCTATGAAACTTATGCAGCAACCTAAGGTTATTTTGTTAGATGCAGTTGGGACACTATTTGGTGTCCGTGGTAGTGTTGGTGAAGTTTACCGAGAGCTAGCTGCTCAAGTAGGTGTTGAGGTAGATCCTGCTGTCTTAAATCAAGCTTTTAGCCAAATTTTTCAGGCAGCACCTAAAGGAGTATTTCCGGGTGTTGCACCGGCGGCAATTGACAAGCAACAGTTTACCTGGTGGCAAGAGATTGCTGCCCAGAGTTTTCAGCAGGCTGGTGTCTTTCACCAGTTTTCTGACTTCCCTAGTTTTTTTGCCAAACTCTACGCTCACTTTGCAACTGCTACACCCTGGTTTATTTATCCTGATGTTCAACCTGCTTTGAGCCACTGGTGCTCAATAGGAATCCAGTTAGGGATTATCTCTAACTTTGATCAGCGGCTGTATCTTGTATTAAAGGCTTTAGGCTTAGCTCAGTTTTTTAGCTCGGTTACGCTTTCCACGGAGGTAGGTTTTGCCAAGCCAGAGCCACAGATTTTTGCTACGGGGCTAAACAAGCATCGGTGTACGGCTGCTAGCGCTTGGCACATTGGTGATAGTTGGGTGGATGACTATCAAGGTGCTAAGGCTGCGGGTTTAACGGCCTTTTGGTTACAACGAGATGCAGAGGCAGCGCAGACAGAAGCGATCTCAACTTTGACGGTACTGTTGCCAACCTCGCCATATTAGAGCAAGCCCGATCAGTAAAGATGGGAGTAATACAGCGATCAAAACAATTCTATTGGTTGCAGGAATTGCCAAGCCAGGTCCAATAAACTTGATTGCCACCGAAACAACAGTAGCAAGGGCAAACATCTTCAGGATTAACCCAGTGTCAGTAGCTAAAAAACTGTTTCGCTCTTGATGTTTCATCCCGTACCAGCTTGGTGCTCTACCTGATTTCTATGCACTTTAATCTATAACCATTTTACGAACTTGCTGCTATTACTCCAACCTTGGCAAATTCCTGATTCGTTGTAGTCTTGCTACAACCAGCACTATAGCTAATTTATAGTACCAATTCTAAATCAGCTGCACTTGCACAGGCTATGGTTTTGAGGTTGCCGACCAGTTGCAAAGGAGCAGCATCTTTACCGTACAGAGGTGGCTTAAGGTTGTCTATAGGTATTGCCAGCGGAAACTACTGTCCGGCTGTCAAACTTTAAGATAATTGTATGGGCTTGCAAAGAGTAGGATGAGGATTCTTCTGGTTGATGATGAGGCAGAACTGGCCGCTCCCCTCAGCCGGTTATTGAGGCGCGAAGGGTATGCAGTTGAAGTTGCTTACGATGGTGAGATTGCTTTACGCATAGTTGACGATCGCAAAAAGCAAGGTACAAACTATGACCTGCTAATTCTCGATTGGTTGCTGCCAAACCGAACAGGGTTAGAAATCTGTCAACATCTGCGATCGCAAGGGGATAAAACGCCTGTTCTGTTTCTGACGGCAAAAGACACGATTGACGAGCGGGTACAAGGTTTAGATGCCGGAGCAGACGATTATCTAATTAAACCTTTTGAGCTGCGGGAACTTTTGGCAAGGGTGCGAGCCCTCCTACGCCGCCCTCCAATATGGGAAACAGAGCCAGACAGCAGCTTAAGCAATCGGTTACAGATTGAAGATCTTGAACTCGACCTAGAAAATCAAGTGGCCTATCGCCACGGACGGACCATTGACCTTTCTGAAAAAGAAAGCCAGTTGCTGGAATACATGATGCGCCGTCCAGGCCAACTACTACCCCACGAGCAAATTTACCAGCAGTTGTGGCCCACTGTTGACCGCCCTAACAGCAATGTCTTAGCAGCTCAAATCAGATTGCTACGGCGCAAAATTGAAACAGAACGAAATACTCCACTGATTCATACGGTCTACGGCAAAGGTTACCGATTTGGCACAGTACCGTGATGCTTGCCCACAGTAGCTATGCCAGAGTTCACCAGCTAGGAGATAACAACTATCCAAAAAATTGACGTGAGCGATCTCCTTCTTAAATTTTGATGTAACTAGTTTTAAGTCCAGCTGCTATAGAGCACTTTCTGTAAGTCTATGCAGGCGGTTCACAAGTCACATCTCGAGCATATGGATGGTTTTAGCTGCGGAATGCAGTTGCTTTAACTCTACTACCCGCTGACATTAAGAGTTGCTAGTTTATGCTAGAATTGTCTAGATAGGAAAAAAACAGGTTGTGCGAGATGCGCTTTTCGTGATTACTCAAGCTACACAGGGCTTGTTACCCTCGATTTAAAGTAGCTTTTGGTTATCTAGACCATCTCTCAGTTTTCATAGCCGCGTAACTCCTGTTTTTAATTAGCTTACTTAATCCGCTAAAGTTTGGGCCAAGGCGTCAGAGATTTCTGACTGTGGTTCTAGGGTTTGGTAGAGTGCCATTATCCTGCGTTAAAGTAGCTATGAGAATTCAGTTCGGCTGTAGGGTTTGTTTTTAAGTCTTTGGTACTGACAGGCATCTCTGCTGAATCTAAGTCTCTGCCCCCCATGATTTTGGAGATGTTCTATGTCAATTTATGTAGGTAATCTTTCCTACAGTGTTACTCAGGAAGACCTTAGCAGCGTTTTTGCCGAATACGGAACCGTTAAGCGGGTACAGTTACTAACTGATCGTGAGACAGGTCGTCCCAGAGGCTTTGGTTTTGTTGAAATGGGTTCAGACGCTGAGGAAGATGCTGCAATTGAGGCCCTTGACGGGGCAGCGTGGATGGGTCGTGATCTAAAAGTTAACAAGGCACGACCGCGGGAGGAAAGACGGCCTGCTGGTGGTGGTCGTCGAGATGGTGGTAACTTCTCGAACGATTACTAAGCGCTTAATTGCTGGAACACCACTTAAAGCTTTAAGGGCAAGGCAGAGTTCCATTTTGCCTTGTCCTGGCTGAATTTAGTTTCAAAGTCTAGTCATTCAACTCAAAAGTAATTTTCTTACGAATCCATAAAAGATTAGCCAGCTTTAAGGAGCCAAAGCTCTTACGTAATGCTTGAGGTTAATCAATCAGGGAAACCGTAGCTAGCTTTGGGTTGCCGAAATAAAGTTTGTATCTTAGGAAATTGGATGTCTCTCTCTTTTAATAATCTTGGTCTCAGCGAAGCTCGTGTTCAACGCCTTGAAGCATTAGGCTTCAAGACACCTACTGTGATCCAAGCTAAAGCGATTCCCTTGCTCTTGGCGGGTAAGGACGTTGTTGGTCAGGCACAAACAGGAACTGGTAAAACAGCAGCTTTTGCACTCCCGCTGTTAGAGGGAGTTAATGTCAATTCACGAGCCGTTCAAGCATTAGTTCTTACTCCAACTCGAGAGCTGGCTATGCAAGTAGCTCAGGCGATTAGCAACTTGAACGACAGTTCTCGTTTACAGGTGCTAGCGATTTATGGTGGTCAAGCGATCCAGCGACAGATGGTTCGCTTAGAAAAAGGAGTCCAGGTACTGGTCGGTACTCCTGGACGGGTACTAGATTTACTAAGCCGGGGCAGTCTAAAGCTGGATCAGTTGCGCTTGCTAGTTTTGGATGAAGCTGATGAAATGCTCAATATGGGCTTTATTCAAGATGTTAAAAAAATCCTTAGTCAAGCTCCGGTTGAGCGGCAAACGGCTTTTTTCTCGGCAACAATGGAGCCAGCTATCCACAAACTAGCAACAAAGTTCCTGCGATCGCCGATCACAATTACAACAGAGAGCCAAGAAGCAGCACCGGTTCGAATTGAGCAATTTGCCTACACGGTGCCGCCGGGATGTTCCAAAGTTAAAGCGCTGCAACCAATTCTGGAGTTAGAAAACCCGGAGGCTGCTTTAATCTTTGTCCGCACCCGACGAGCTGCGGCTGAGCTAACCAGCCATCTTCAGGCCGCAGGGCACAGTGTAGATGAGTATCACGGTGACCTGAACCAAGCCCAACGAGAACGTCTGATCAACCGGTTTCGTCATCAGCAAGTTCGCTGGGTTGTGGCGACTGATGTTGCTGCGCGAGGGCTGCACGTGGACAATCTTACCCACGTGATTAACTATGACCTTCCAGATAGTGCTGAGAGCTACGTTCATCGGATTGGCCGGACAGGCCGAGCCGGCAATTCAGGCACGGCAATTTCCCTCATCCATCCTTTAGATCGGCATAAGCTGCGGAGTATCGAGCGGTATCTCCATCAAAAGCTAACCATGCGTGCTGTTCCCAGTCGAGCCGAAATCGCCGCCCGCCACTTAGCGACATTGCAGCAGCAAGTTCAGGAAGCTCTGAAGGGTGAGCGGTTAGCTTCTTTTCTGCCGATTGTGGCCCAGCTCAACCAGGAGTATGACATTCATGCGATCGCTGCGGCGGCGCTTCAAATGGCTTACGATCAAACCTGTCCTAGCGGTGCCAAGGAAGATCTCAGTAAACCAGAACCAGCTTTGGTCAATCGTCGGATGCGACAACCCAGCCATCAGCCCTCCCCAAATCTGAAGTCTTAAAAAACCTACAGTTCCTGCTATAGGGCCTACATAGCCGCTATAGCAGGTGTTGGCATTACAATAGAATCGACCATTGCAAGGTAAGCTTGACGTCATGACCTCTGCTGCACCTGTAAAGACCCAGTACGAAGCCGTTATTGGTCTAGAAACTCATTGCCAGCTCAAAACAACGACCAAAATTTTCTGTAGCTGTGCCACTGACTTTGGTGCGCCGCCAAATCATCAAGTCTGCCCAATTTGCATGGGGATGCCTGGTGTCTTACCAGTTCTGAATCAAAAGGTCCTGGAGTACGCGGTCAAGGCAGGATTGGCTCTAAACTGCCAGATCGCTAGCTATAGCAAGTTTGACCGTAAGCAATACTTCTATCCAGATTTACCGAAAAACTACCAAATATCCCAGTACGACTTACCGATCGCCGAGCATGGATGGCTAGAGATTGAGCTTGTTGACGCGGCAGGTGATCCTTGTCACAAGAAAGTGGGGATCACGCGCCTGCATATGGAAGAAGATGCAGGCAAGCTGGTCCATGGTGGGAGCGACCGCCTTTCTGGCTCTACCTATTCTCTAGCTGACTTTAATCGTACGGGGGTTCCCTTATGTGAGATTGTCTCTGAACCGGATTTGCGTTCCGGGGCGGAAGCGGCAGAATACGCGCAAGAATTAAGGCGGATTTTGCGGTATCTGGGAGTTTGTGATGGCAACATGCAGGAAGGTTCCTTGCGATGTGATGTGAATATTTCCATGCGCCCGGTGGGCCAAACCAAGTTTGGCACCAAAGTGGAGATCAAAAACATGAACTCCTTCAACGCGATCCAACGGGCAATCGACTACGAGATTGAGCGCCAAACTGAGGCTCTTGAATGTGGGGAGCTGATTATTCAAGAAACCCGGCTGTGGGAGGAGGGTACACAGCAAACTATTAGCATGCGGGTTAAAGAAGGATCTAGTGACTATCGCTATTTTCCTGAACCTGATCTGTGTGCGATTGAATTACCGGCTGAGCAACTAGTGCAGTGGCAGTCTGAGCTACCTGAGTTGCCTGCTCACAAGCGCCACTATTACGAAACAGAGTTGGGTCTATCGGCTTACGATGCTCGTTTACTGACAGATGACCGGGTTGTAGCGGAGTACTTTGAATCTACGGTGGTGGCTGGAGGAAATCCGAAGCAGGCAGCCAACTGGATCATGGGTGACATTACCGGCTACCTCAATAATCACAAGCTGTCTATAACCGAGCTTGCCCTACAACCGCAAGGATTAGCTGAACTGATTGTCTTAATTGAAAACAGTACGATCAGCAGTAAAATCGCTAAGGATTTACTACCAGAGTTGTTAAGCCGGGGTGGCTCTGCCAAGGAAATGGTTGAGCGCCAAGGGTTAACACAGATTGCTGATCCAGGAACGCTAACTACTATGATTAATGAAGTCTTATTGGCTCATCCCCAGGAGTTAGAACAATACCGGAACGGGAAGACAAAGCTCCAAGGGTTCTTTGTCGGTCAAATTATGAAAAAAACTGGTGGTCGCGCTGAGCCAAAAATAACAAATCAGTTATTGGTCCAAAAACTGAAAGGCTAAATGGGGAGTACCAGTGCTCGCTAGTCTGCGGGCTGAGTGACTTGCAGGCGATCGCAGGGAATGGTGTCAGTCAAGATCGCACTAGCTACTTTTCCAGTATGAATCTCTAGCTGTGCTGCCTGAGGTGCGTTGAATAAAAGGCGTTGCCCTGGAAAGATAACGCGCTCGAAATACCAGTTAGAAATGTTGCTGATCCGAGCAATTTGAATCTGACCAGTAGCATTGATGTAGCTGCAGAGAAGTTCCTTAGCCCGCTCAGAGGTTAAAGTGGAGATTACTTGAACCATAAAAACCTACTGTTAAACTTAATGACTACAAAGGATTGAAAAGCTATCCGTTTAAATCGGGATCAACAACTATACTAAACCCTTAAACATGGCTTGAGGTAGTTATTTTTAGATACTTATGATAAATAATCATTTTTAGTATGAAACTACGTATAATCACGTAGGATTATGCCGTCCAATTTGTATTGAGGACAACAAGTTCACTATTATTTAATCTTTTTAATAAGACCTGATAAGAACTGAATGTTAGTTGAATTAGCAGTTATTAAATACTTATCTAGTTATTAACTTCACCCAAGGAGTTAATAAAGCTATCTGTCGGCTAGCTTTATAGCTCATTTTTC
>CADCWO010000040.1:0-294 GCA_902806435.1 uncultured Synechococcales cyanobacterium
ATCAGCTTAAGTTACCTGTCTACTTTTTCGAGGCAAGGTCAGACATAGATAATGACGCTAGCGCTTACCTACAAGGACTTTAGGCTTAAACCCATCGCAAGGAGCGAATGATCAACCCTGGTTCCCGTTCTTGAGTCAGTTGTTGTGCCTTAAGGTAGCTGGCGTAGAGGCAATACCAAAGACACAGCAGAGGTGCATATCGGGCTGGTAATGAGCCACTTGAATAAGCTAGATCCTGACTTGGAGAAAAGATAAAAGAGAGAGTTGAACAGACGGGCTCCCTACCCTATAACC
>CADCWO010000040.1:351-5166 GCA_902806435.1 uncultured Synechococcales cyanobacterium
TTCTGCAACATAACCCTTCAATGGATACTTTATGATATCTGCTTTAGAAATACCCACTACTCAAACTCAGGTTCCTCCCGAACAAACACCAGATCCAACAATTTATCCAGAACCTGATCCAGAACCCGTTGCTCCACAGCCTGAACCGGAACCCGTTGCTGATGAGCCTGATCCAGAACCAACCGGTCTACCACCCGAGCGCGATCCAGACGCACACTTAAGCGAACACGGATCGTTAGTTTATTGCACAATTTGGTTGGCGGCTTCCACCAAGTTGACGGCTACCCGATCAGGCTGTGGATAAACCGCAAGAAATGCTTTCTCTTCTTGCGTGATAAATACTGTCCGTATACCAGCTAAAGTTGCTCCCATAATGTCCCAAGCATGAGCTGCAACCATCCAAACCTCACCGTCGCTATCCTGTTTTGCCAAGGTATAAACGTCTGGATGTGGCTTCGTTCTCTGAACGGTATCACAGGACAGGATGCGATCGAAAAACGGCAAGACATTCGCTTGCTCCAAGAGCTTACGGGTTGATTCCTCACTACCATTAGTCAGTGCAACTAATCGCCATCCTGCGCTAGAAAGGGTTTGGAAGGCAATCTGGGCACCGGGCTGTAGTTCTAGTTCAGCAAAGGCGTTAATCACCTGCGATCGCTGTTCCTCCCCTGCCTCAATGCCCAAAACGGCGAGTGATCGCGGTAGTTCTGCTTGCAGAATATCCTTTAAAGGCTGGTACTGCTTTGCATGAGATAGCGCAAAGGCATCCCGCAAGGTTTGGGCAAACCAGAGCTGCATGGCATACGGGGGAGCACCTAGCTCTATTAATTTTTGGCTTGGCTTATCTAGACTGAAACAGGTGCCGATAATATCGAACACGATCGTGCCTTTAGTACTCATGGCTTTTCTTTCAAGCTGATGGTATGAATCACTGCCTAGAACCGGATTCATACTGGCTTTGACTTTGCAGCAAGCTTAACAATTGAGAAGATTTTCTCCGTCTCTCTCCAGATAGTCAAGCGGCAACAGAAACAGATCAGTTAGCGTTCTTAATTTTTTTGCTACATGAAAGAGATCGCTTCGTCATTCACTGCTATAACCTTTAGCAGATATTCATATAAAATAGGGAGTGTATTGAATACCCAAAGCTGATGCCGACTTCTGGCTGCTGAATTAGTATATCAATTCGCGTACTAACCTCCGACTGACATCTATTTTGCGTTCTCCTCGTTCCACTGCAGTGATTGCTTTGATGCGCAGGTCATCACTGTAGGGAGCGGGCATAGGACTTCCTGTTACTCTTTTCCCCTACTATACGTCTTAATGCAAATCCGTAGAGCTATACTGTCTAGAACCGCCTGCGTGAACTCTCAATTAAGTTCCGTCCGATTAAACCCCGCTCTCCCCATCTCAATGCGGAAGTCTGCCGGGGGAAACTTCCCCCGGCAGACTTCCTTGGCAAGGTCGAGCGCACCCAGAAAACAGACCTCGAGGAGTTCTACTCCCTGGTCAATCTGAAGTCACTAGATCTACCCCAGCAACTGCAGCAGTGGCAGGACTACTACAATCGCCAGCGACGTCACTGCTCCTTGCACAACCAAACGCCTTGGCAGAAATGGCAACGGCTGGCAGCGAGCACACCCACTTGGGAACAGGTCAGAGCAGCTTATGGCTCCTCAAAGGAGCGCATTCGCTGTAGTGACTATCTTCTCGATATGGCAGCTCTCTAGGCACCTTGTTTTCTAACTCATGTTAATAAATCTCACATTAATTGAGTCTAATTCAGGTCGTTCGTGTTTCTTAATGAAGTTCTTGCGACACAACCTATGGACGGCGGTTAGCGGCTTTAGCCTTTACCTGTTGTCAAGAGTTTTGTCTGAACCCATTTCTATTTCTCTAAGAGTGATTAAGCTAAAGGTAAGGGAGCTACATTAGCTAACGGGCTGTTTTACAAAAAAGAGGGGAGAGATAGAGTGAGGATACTCGTGCCTCCGCACTGAGTGGTGTCTCATTACCAACCTGCAAGCATCGATTTCTGTGGGCACTGTTACTTGAGCTAGGCCCTGAGTTGCCGATAGGTTGAGGAGCTATTCAGCCAAAAGTGGGTGAACTTCATTGAGGAAATCTTTAGGGGGCAGCCTTAATTGCTCTTTAACAAAGGGCTTCTATTAACCCAACTTGTTTTTGCAACATAGCCTATCCAACCCCAGGTAGGTGATTTTTGCTATAAGGAACGCCAGCATCTAAATATAGATCTTGTCAAACAGGCTTATGAAAGCATCTAAGCAAGTTCCCAGCTCAGGAGCGGGGGTACCAATAACAACACTGCTTGCCATACTAGCTACTCTAGGTATTAATACCCTGTCGAATTTCTTTCCACCTGGAGGGTTAAGCATCGGTGAGATCGCTACTACCATTCTCAAGGGGGTGCAGATTACTCCTGCAAACTATGCGTTTGCAATTTGGGGATTAATTTATCTAGGGTTGATTGCCTATGGCATTTATCAGCTTCTTCCTACTCAACGTAGCAACCCAACTATCCGCCGAGTTGATTCCCTACTGATTATTGCTTGTATTGCTCAGATTGCTTGGATATACCTTTTTACTCTTCGTCTGTTTTGGCTTTCTGTTGTGGCGATGCTAGGGATTCTACTGCCATTGATTGGGGCGTACCTTCATCTGCAAATTGATAGAACGCGAGTGTCACGGGAGCAGAAATGGCTGGTACATGCACCGTTTAGTATCTATCTAAGCTGGATTTCCGTGGCAACAATTGTCAATGTTGCCTCTGCCCTCTACAGCTCTGGTTGGAATGGTTGGGGCATAAGCGCTGAAGGTTGGACCGTGACCATGCTGATTGCCGGGGCAGTGGTTGCTGCCATAGTTGCCATTCAACAGGCTGATATTGCCTTTACCCTGGTGTTCATCTGGGCATATGTAGCGATCGCCGTGCGTCAGGTGGATAATCCTTTCGTTTGGATTACAGCAGTGGTGGCAGCGATCATGCTGGCAGTCTTGCTAGTATTTGGCAGGCTGAGACGTAAGATGCTTAAACGTTCAAATTAGGGTTGTGTTGCAAAAATTGAATGAGACCTGAAGGGGTGACAGGGTAGCTACAACTGAGGCTGCATCAGGGCTATTGCTCTAAGTCCTCGTTGATAATAGAGTCGCTTATTGCGATTAAAGCAGATCCATTGAGCAACCCAATCAGTGCATAAGTCCAAAGTACTCAGCCAAGTTTGACTGTACAAACCGACCCAAAAGTGGCTATGACGGCGGCAAGTTCTGGAAGGTTCTTTAGGACGACAAACATAGTGCTCAACCTGTAATGTTTGAATTTCTAGCCCTTGAATAATGGCACTGCTGTAGGCAAGGGCAATCAGGAGCACAATTGCGCACAAGCGCTGCTGATTTGCATGACACCCTTCAAGGGAATACCCACCACTTTTACAATCCTTGAACATCGCTTCAATGCCACTGCACTGTTGATAAGCAATAGTAGCAGCCTGAAGAGTTGGCAGATTCGTTAACAGGAACCAACCTTCCGAGAGTACCTTCTTGCGATAGTTCCGTTTCCATTTACAAGCAACGTTAAATGAACCAAACCCTTGCTGTCTTGTAACATTGACTCCCTCAAAAAATAGAGATGTACCAGGTGCCAGCCCGACCTGACTAAGTTGCCGGGTAATCTCATGAGCGCTGTGAATATACTCATTGCGTCTCAATCGTAAACACAGCAGCAGGTCTTGATTGCCAAGCCATTGCCCCAGCTCAACCGAGCAGAACTCACGGTCTCCTAGAACAGTCACTTGATAGTTCTTCAGTAGTGGCAAAATTGTTTGTACAATAGCGCGTTGCTCAGTGAAGCTACTGCTGCCTTTATGAGGCAGAAACTGCCAGTACAGGGGTACGGCTCGTTGATGCCAAATTAAACTCACCATCAGCAGATTCTGCTCTCGCCACTGGGTCCGGTCCAGTACAATCATTAACTCCTTACTGGAGGAAAAGTAGCTCATTAATAGATGCTTGATGTTAGCGAACCAAAGAGATTGAATCGTTAACTGTGGGCAAACTAAGAACCTTTGCAGTTGTCGACGACGGCTTTCAAATTGAATCGGTAAAGGTTAGTTTGAGGCCAGTCTTTCCAAACGAACTTGTTTCTGCCATTGCAGCAGTTCAATCAGGATGTTAAGGAGCACGTATTGACTAGGACTCAGTTGAGTTTGTAGATGAGCTTGATAGAAGCGAGGTAGCATTTTTGACCATAGGCTTTGTTGTCAACAGCAAGCCTATCTTGTTTTGTCTTAATGCTTATGACCTACTTGCAGCCTTGCTTTCTGGTGTCCTGTCACCCCATCAGGTTTTGTTGCAAAGATCAGGCTGTCTGGTAGGGTAGGAGATTCTTGGCTGTAGAATCACTCCTTGTATGTCCAAATCTCGCCTGTTCAAGTGGCGTCACTATTTACCGACAATCATTATTCGTTGCGTGCGTTGGTACTGCCGCTACAGCCTCAGCTACAGGGACGTGGAAGAATTGACCCATGAACGGGGGTTGAGAGTTGACCATTCAACCGTGTACAGATGGGTTCAAGCTTATTGTCCTCAGTTGGACAAGCGCTGCCGTCGTCATCTGCGTCCAACCAGTCATTCTTGGCGAGTCGATGAAGTCTACACGTTCGCAACAATGTGACGAATTCTCTAGAGCTGTCTGAGTCCTTGATGCTAAGGGGCTATTTCCCAGTTTGAAAACCACTTTGACTTTGCCTTCATAGATCTCCACTCGCTTGACGAGTGTCCGGATTACCTCCCGTTTTT
>CADCWO010000041.1 GCA_902806435.1 uncultured Synechococcales cyanobacterium
TGAATTGTGCGAACATCTTTCTTTTGAGGTGGTGTCTAGTAGCGCACCATCAGGTCGATACTGCTTTCACTGAAGCTCACCACATCAATTTCTAGTGCTAGTTTTTCAAAAATACCGCCCATAGTTAACAGGGTTTGGAGTAACAAAGCGATCGCCTCTGGTAATGAAACGTCAGTTCGAGGAGGTTAAAAGATTGCTGGAGGCAGTGCTGGCAAGCCTTTGCACCCTAAGTCCAAGGATGGCTTTTTCTCCTGGTAGGTATATGCGATTAAGCCCGCCAGCAAGTTGACCAAGAAATTGAACCAACTGCGATGGCGTGAGTGTTCAATCTGACAAATGTTCTTAAGCTGGTCGTTAATCGATTCAATCAACGCTCGCTTTCGCAGTAAAATCTTGTCTATGAGCTTGACCAGGCGGTTTTTCATGTTCTTCTTCGACTTGGTAATCAGTTGGAGTCCCCGCTCGTATAACTGTTCAAACAAAGCTTGCGAGACATAACCGCGGTCACCGAAGAGTTTGCCCAGCAAGTCTTGGGTCAGCTCAGGCACGGGCTTGCGGTCATCGGTGTTGGCCGGAGTGAGTTTGAATGCCAGCAACTCACCTTGGTCGTTGACAAGCAGGTGGAGTTTGAAGCCAAAGTGCCAGCCCACAGAGTTTTTACCCCATTTTGCCTGTCCTTTGAAGACTTTGTGAGCATGCGCACGGCAGGGGTGGCACACGGTAAGTGGGGTTGAGTCAATGAAGGCGATGCCTGTGCAGTCGCCTTTGCGGGTGTGTAAGAAGCAGCACAAGAGCATCATGCACCAGGGCATCAACTCGATGAATCGGCTGTAGCTGACCAGATTCGGAAACGCTTGCCGCCAGTGAGACAACACACACAAGGTATAAAACTCCTTAAAGGTGCGAAAACCAGAGCCGTGAAACGCCACAGTGATCGTCATTACCTCGCTCAGACTGAGGCGCGATTGACTACGCCGTTCACCGGGTAGGGATGGTAGCTGTGCCTGGTGTTGCCAGTAGTGCTCAAACTGCTGACAAAAATCGTCCAACTCCCAGAAAATTTGTGCGATGTCGAGGCGCGATACGATGGTGTTCATAGCTGAGACCGATACTTCAAAACCAGTCTCAGCTTTTCTTGTATCAATTTCTGTTCGTCGAACTCACGTTAACAATGAGGCACAGCATGATTCTTCTGTGCTGATGCGTAGCTCCTCAGCAACTTGCCGCTGCCTGAGCGATCCAGCACTATTTAGGGCACAAAAACATTCAGCATAAGGTACGCTACACAGAGCTGTCTTCACGATGGTTTAGCGATTTCTGGCAAGATTAGGAACATTTTGAGGAGATTATATTGAACTAGCCGTCTCCCTAGCCGCTTCTCTAAGCAGCTCCACATCTCGCATTGGTGGTGCACCAAAAAGCCGTTTGTACTCTCGGTTGAAGTGCGAGGCATCATCATACCCCACACGGTAGGCAGTACTGGTCGCATCAAGGTTTTGCCCCAGCATCAGACGGCGCGCCTCTTGGAGCCTAAGTTGTTTCTGGAATTGCAAGGGACTCATGGCAGTCACTGATTTGAAGTGATGATGGAAGCCCGAGACACTCATGCCAAGCTCTCGTGCAATGTTTTCAATCCGCAGCGGCTGGTTAAAGTCTTTGCGCAGTCGATCGACGGCTCTGGCAATATGGTGAGTGTAGCCACCTAGAACGGCAATCTGACGCAGTCGATTCCCTTGGGTTCCCATCAGGAGTCGGTAGATAATCTCCCGCTTAATCAGGGGTACGAGAACATAAGCTTCAGCAGGAGAATCGAGCAGCCTGACGAGCCGCACCACAGCATCTAACAGATTTGCATCTAGTGAACTCACATCGATCGCTTTGACACTAGCACCCCTTTGGGCTGAGGGATAGCCTGCCTCAACCATGGCTGAGCCAACTAGGGTAGGGTCGAGATCGAGACGAAGACCCAGGTACGGTTTTTCCTGGGTTGCTTCTAGAATGCGGCTGGCAATCGGCAGTTCGACCGTCCCCAGCAGATAGTGCATTGGGTCGTATTGATAGCGATCACTGCCCAGAAGCACTTCTTTGCTGCCTTGAGCAATCACACAAAAGGCAGGAATAGAGACACTATGAAAGCATTCCGAAGGGGAAGAGGAGCGGTAGAAGTGCAATCCTTTCAGCGGCTCCATCGCTCCATCTTGACGAATCGCTTGGGCAATTCGCTCCGCTAGTTCCTCTCGGTTGGCTTGCGCTCGGTCTGCCTCGCGCTTTGTCTGAAGGTCATTCATCAAGGCTCTACCGGACTTTTCACTCGTTCTTGCAGCGTTCATTTCTGATGCCCGTTCAGATAGATTTATAGACACATCAAGGTCTAGAAAGGGTTTGGCAGCTAAGCCTGGATAAGAATCTAGCGTGGCTTGGATCGAAATCGGTGCAAGTTTGCAGGATTGTACAACCATCCTAGACAATCATCCTATTGCTTGCCTTTCAGGGTTCCTAGAATGAGGTTAAAGCAATGAAACGTGATCCCAGCTTCTTGTAAGCGTCCGGATTTCTCTTCAAGAGAACACTCAGGTTTGTTCAATCAAGCGCTTCTCGCGATCGCACGAGAAGCATCATCAAATCCACGGCTGGCCTTGGCCGCTGTGGGAAAGCTTTGCATGACGCAGCACAACCATAGAGGAACAGAAATGAAACGGCTCACGATACCTGTCATGGCATTTTCCTTATTGGCTTTAGTATTCGCACAGGCAGGGCATACACAAGTCTCATCTGGCGATCGCGTACAAACCATGGAAATTACGCGGAACGGTTCGCAGCCTTCCACCGAAGGATCAGCCGACTATTTCACGGGTTCTGTACGCATCAATCCTCTTTTTCCGGTGCACGATCCATCACGCGCATCTGGTGCGAGGGTCACCTTCGAGCCTGGTGCGCGCACAGCGTGGCATACCCATCCCTTAGGGCAGACCCTGATTGTGACGGCTGGAGTTGGCTGGGTTCAGCAATGGGGCGGTCGAATTCAGGAGATTAGACCTGGTGATGTCGTCTGGATTCCGCCAAGTGTAAAGCACTGGCACGGGGCTACAGCAACTACAGCCATAACCCATATCGCCATTCAGGAACAACTCGACGGCAAGGTCGTGGACTGGCTGGAACAGGTCAGCGACGAGCAGTATCAAGGGAGATCTTAATGCTTTTGAGATGGGTTCCCACCAAAGGGAAAAACTACCAGAAGAGAATGCTGATTTTGGTCCTCGCCTTATTGATGTCCCTGAGTAACTCAGCCTGCCGTGCCGACAACAGTATGCCTAGCAGTGCCTCGTCGAAGATGCCAACTGAAATATCAACTGAGCAGGCAAACAGTATGAAGATAAACATCAAGGTCGGAGACAAAGTTCTTACAGCCACTTTGATTGACAGCAAAACCACTCGGGATTTTGTTTCCCTGCTGCCATTAACGCTGACGATGAACGATTTGTTTAGGAGAGAAAAGTTTGCCCACCTGCCGAGAGCGATTTCGGAGGAGGGAGAGCGAACGAAAACGTATGAAGTTGGAGACATCATTTACTGGTCTCCCGGTCCTGATGTGGCTATTTATTATCGCCATGATGGACAAGCCATCCCTGACCCCGGCATCATCGTGCTCGGCAAGATAGATGCTGGCATAGAGGCATTGAATGTGCCTGGCTCTGTAGAACTGACAATCGAGCTTGTTCCATCGCAATAAAGAGGGCGAGCTGCCTACACTGTGGACTCAATGGAACAGGTCAGTGACGAGCAAGACCAAGCACCAATGTGAAGTACCGCTTCGTGATTGATATGACCCCGCTGAAGGCAGGCAGGTTGAACCGGAGCGAACCCGCTAGATAAACCCACACAGATGGAGAACTCAATGAAACACCGCGTTCTAATACCAACCCTCTTGATGAGTGCGATCGGTGCGACAACAGCAGTTGCGCTTGACGAAACACGCACCTCTAAGATCTCCCAAGCACCCGCTCAGAATTCCGCTGTCATCGAGGGGGCGGACAACTTCTATAAGAGCGACAAGGTGACCATACAGAAGGTCACGTTCAAAAATCAATACAACATGCAGGTTGCCGGGAATCTTTTCATCCCCAAAACCTTGAATCAGAACGCCAAGAATCCGGCAATTATTGTCGGGCACCCAATGGGCGCAGTCAAAGAACAAAGCTCGAATCTGTATGCCCAGAAGCTGGCTGAGCAGGGATTCGTCACCTTGTCCCTCGACCTATCCTTCTGGGGCGAGAGTGAGGGGCGGCCCCGCAACGTTGTTGCGCCGGATATATATGCCGAGGATTTCAGTGCTGCAGTCGATTTTCTGGGCACCCGACCATTTGTTGACAGGGACCGGATTGGCGTTCTTGGGATTTGCGGCAGCGGGAGCTTCGTCATCAGCGCCGCCAAGATTGACCCGCGCCTGAAGGCCATTGCGACGGTCAGCATGTACGACATGGGTGCAGCCAACCGTAACGGGCTGAAGCATTCTACGACCCTCGAACAGAGAAAGAAAGCCATCGCAGAGGCGGCTGAGCAACGCTATGCGGAGTTCACGGGCGGCGAGACTAAATACACAAGCGGGACCGTGCATGAACTGAATGAAAACTCCACCGCTATTGAGCGTGAGTTTTATGACTTCTACCGCACTTCCAGGGGTGAATACACCTCCAAAGGGTCGTCGCCGAAACTGACAACGCACCCGACACTTACCAGCAACGTCAAATTCATGAACTTTTACCCATTCGATGACATTGAGACAATTTCGCCTCGTCCCATGCTGTTCATCACGGGTGACAATGCGCATTCTAAAGAGTTCAGCGAAGACGCCTACAAGCGCGCAGCCGAGCCAAAGGAGCTCTATATCGTTCCAAACGCGGGACATGTCGATTTGTACGATCGGGTGAACCTGATCCCATTCGACAAGCTTCAGTCCTTTTTCAATCAGCATCTCAGTCAGTAATCGAGCAATTAGCAGGAGAGAATATGTCAACACAATCGAATGAAAACTTTGCCGGCAAAGTTGCTTTCGTCACCGGAGCAGCAAGCGGGATCGGCCGAGCTACGGCACTGGCGTTTGCCCGTGAGGGTGCCAGCGTGGTGGTTGCTGATGTGTTTGAGCAGGGTAATCAAGAAACGGCACGCATGATCGAAGAACTAGGTGGGCGGGCGTTTGCCGTCAAGTGTGATATGACAAGAACCGAGGACGTGAAAGCAGCGCTGGACAAGACCATTGAGGCTTTTGGGAGGCTGGACTTTGCCTTCAACAACGCGGGCATCGAGCCGAGGAATGCGGCTCCGACTGCGGAGTACGAAGAGGAAGAGTGGAACCGGATTATTGACATCAACCTCCGCGGCGTTTTCCTGTGCATGAAGCACGAGATCCCGCTGATTCTCAAGCAGGGACGCGGTGCGATCGTCAACACGTCCTCAGGTGCGGGAATCATCGGCATCAAGGGTAGCCCCGCGTACACTGCCGCCAAACATGGTGTGATCGGACTGACCAAGGCAGCGGCGCTCGACTATGCGTCGCAGAACATCCGCGTCAATGCCGTCTGTCCCGGCTACATCGACACCCCAATGATGGGTCGCTTCACCGGCGGCACGGAGGAAGGGCGCGCGAAGGTGATCGCGGAGGAGCCGGTCGGACGGATGGGCACGCCCGAGGAGATTGCCTCTGCCGTCCTCTGGCTGTGCTCAGATGCGGCTGCCTTCGTCGTTGGGCACGCCATGGTCATCGACGGCGGCCAAACGGTGCAGTAATGTTCATCGCCAACACGATCAAACTCTCAACGCACGACACGCCATCGTCACCGCTAACGTCGATGACTTATATCGCTCAGGATGTCCTCGACGGCAAGCCCGTGAACTGGATGGAAAAGGTCAGCGACAGCGGTATCAGACACCAAATTTAAACAACTAGGAGCATCAATTCATGTACAACACCAAAGCTTATTCCGCAGCTAGTGCAACATCACCATTAGCCTCCGACACGATCGCTCGGCGCGATCCAACCGAACACGACGTACGGATCGAAATTCTCTTCTGTGGCATCTGCCACTCCGATCTCCATTCAGTGCGTAACGAGTGGAGTGATTTCATGTCCACAACCTATCCGATCGTTCCAGGTCATGAGATTGTCGGACGGGTCACTCAAGTCGGTTCGGCAGTGACCAAGTATAAGCCTGGTGATTTAGTAGCAGTCGGCTGCATGGTTGATTCGGACGGCGACTGTCCCCGTTGCAAAGCAGGTCTTGAGCAGTTTTGCCAAGATGTGATCTTCACCTACAACTCCCCAGACAAACACCTGGGAGGAGTCACTTATGGTGGCTACTCAGATAGCATTGTCGTCGATCAACGCTTCGTGTTGCGCGTTCCGGAGAACCTCGATCTGGCTGGAGTTGCGCCGCTCCTGTGCGCAGGCATCACTACTTATTCACCACTACGCCACTGGGGAGTCACAGAGGGTAAGAAAGTAGGTGTGATCGGTCTTGGTGGATTGGGGCACATGGGCGTGAAATTTGCCCATGCTTTCGGTGCTCATACCGTCGTCTTCACCACCTCGCCCAACAAGACGGAAGATGCACTGCGGCTCGGTGCCGACGAAGTCGTTATCTCTCGCAATGCTGACGAGATGCAGAAGCACGCTGGCAGCTTCGATTTCATTCTCGACACGGTCTCTGCCAAACACGACATCAACGCCTACCTTAACCTGCTCCGCCTGGATGGCAACATCACCCTGGTCGGGGCACCCGAAAACCCCCTAGATGTCGCAGCATTCAGCTTGATCATGGCGCGCCGCAGTCTCTCTGGCTCTAGCATCGGCGGCATCCCTGAAACCCAGGAAATGCTTGAATTTTGCGGCGAACATAACATCACCGCCGATGTTGAAGTCATCCCTATCCAAAAAGTCAACGAAGCTTACGAAAGACTGCTCAAGTCCGATGTAAAATATCGCTTCGTGATTGATATAACATCTCTGAAATCTGAATAACTGAGGCAGACCCTGGAAGGAGCAATCATACAGAAGCGCAAATTTGGCAGTCGTTACTCGTAGAGGAGGGGAGTGTGGATACCAACCGTTTGGAGGCCTTCAGTGACGGTGTTTTTGTGATCGCCATCACCCTGCTGGTGCTCGCAATCAAAGTGCCGCCACCCGACACGGCGCTTGGTGCAGCACTCATCCAGATTTGGCCGTCTCACCTCGCCTACGTGGTCAGATTTCTGCAGACTGTTTCCACGTTTGGACGGCTCGACGCGGCGTAGTCGTGTTTTGCACTTCTGCTGAGTTGGCAGCCTAACAACGCCCAGGCATACTGACCGCTAAGAGTTTATCTGTCAGTATTAAAGGATATCTGTGGCGAGTGATGGGCAGCGTTGGGTTGCTTCATCTCTCGGTGGTGGTAGCCTTACCTAAGCTATCTGTGTATTCAGAGTTGAGTTGTTAGTTTCAGGATTATTGGTTGAGTCCGAGAGGTTGCTAGCAGTGGGGGAAGCGCGCCGTTCTGCCGCTTACGTTTCGGTTGACGGCAGTGGTTTGAGGTTTATTGGTCAGATGAACATAAAATCACCTACCAAGATCTCGAAGATCTAGTAGGTGTAGGGTAATTTGAGCCGTCCTTTTTGAATTAAATCGTTTCTGTGAGTTGATCGTTCAAGGCTGCAACATCAATGCCATAACGTTGAAGCAGCTCGCTCAAAGTAGCTTTGTCTGTTTCAACGAGTCGAACTAACCCCCACAAGAGATGTTCTGTTCCAATCGACTTTTTACCCTGAAGCCGAACAACTTGCAGGGCAACCTCTAGAACGAACTTACTTTGGGGACTGAACTCTAAATTCTCACGGGGTTCAAACGAATGCTCATTGGCTTCAATATTCAACGTCACACCGTTGGCTCGAAGTAAACGAGCAGAAGTGGTGGTTGAATCAGCTAGCAATCCAGCCAGGAGATGTTCGGGTTCGACTTGCGAATTCTGGGATTGTGCTGCCTCATTTCGAGCAAAATTGAAGGCGTTGATTGCCTTTTCCGTAAACCGCTCAAATCCAAACTCAAAACCAAAGAAGTTTTTAACTCGCTCAACTAGTGTCTGCATCGTGTGCTTTGCCTCGTACATGAAAATGTCTTCGATTGCGACGTGAAACAGATTGGCAATTTTGAACGCCATCTCTAGGCTGGGGTCAAACTTACCAGACTCAAACCCATTTACCGCCTGACGACTCACTCCTAATTCTCTAGCAAGGTCAGACTGTGACCATTGATGTAGTTGTCGAAGTTCTTTCAGTCGATTTTTCATGGGTCTGCCTGCTTGCCGTCAAGTATTACTTTACATATTGGCAAGGCGGGGTGTCAAGCACCACTTGACAAGCATGTTTGTGGTATCGATTGGAGTAGTTAAGGCTCTCGCTTCAAGCGCGGCAGAACAACGCTGTTGCAGCGGACTACAAAGTTGCTTGGTTGGGTTAGTGAGCCTGATCGCGCTGGGACTTAACCTAATCTGAGTGTGAATCCCTGAAGAGAAATCACCAAATCAAAGGTTTGGTCGCAGCACGCTATCCTAAGTTTGAACATTGACAGATGGCTGTTATCTACGTCCTCGCTAAGGGCTTTAGCAGCACCTCCATCTGCTATCGTTTATAAACTCGAGGAAAGCAAAATGCAGTTTTTGGTATTAGCGCGAGTCGGCGAAGGCATCGCAATTGAACAAGTGTTCCCCCACGTTAAAGCTGAAGCCGAAGCGGTTTGGCAAAAATACTCGGCTGAGATTGTGCGATCGATTTACTACATTGCAGACATGAGCGGTGCCGTTCTCATGTGTGAAGCTCCATCCCTAGAAGCGATGCAAGAGATTACCACACAATTTCCAATGGCCCAAGCAGGAGTTTTGAAGTTTGAGATTCTGCCGTTAAAACCCTACCTTGGATTGGAATCGCTATTCGCCAAATCATAGCTGTGTGAGAAAGGAAAAATGAAGCTGCATAAAGGTTTTGTTGCCCAGGGGAGATATTCCGCAAGAAACCTAGTGTTGTTCAACCTTTGCGGCGATTGCTCTTAATGGCGTAGTCACGTTTGACCTTCTGCTGAATCCGCAGGTGCATATCGTCAAAAACTAAAAGGGGAGTTCTACTCCAAAATAAAGAGGTCGAGTCAACCTTTTTCAAAAGTAACTCAGCATGAGTGAGGGAATTATTCGCCAGCAATATGATCAAATAGCCCGGCAGTACAACCAGCGCTGGAGCACGTACATCTTCAAAACTCTATCTTTTCTGAATGCTTGGTCGGCGATTGATCCTCAAGCTGTGGTGCTCGACCTTGGGTGTGGGACCGGAGAGTTTGAGGAACTTATGTTGAGCCAGCAGCCTAGGCAACAGATAGTTGGCGTTGATATCTCATCAAAAATGTTAGAAATGGTAGTGTTGCAAAAAATTTCTCAAGCACTATCTATAGGGTTGTAACTTACAACTTTGACGCTACAAATAGGGTTTCTCAAATTTTTTGCAACACTACCCAGAACTGCAACCATCATCATTAAAGTGCGGAGGAACTATCCCATTGGCTGAAGGGCTGATTAGCAGTAATGAACAGGTTCTTGGCAGTTCCTGCCGTAGTCGCCAGCCTAAATAAGCATCCGGTACTTGTCTTAGACCGTCAACAATCTCTACCGTTAGTTACAAGGAAGCACCTGCAGTAGATCTACAATCGGGAAGTTATTGAGCCTTTCAGAGGAGTTGCTATGCCCAACAGCATCCGTGATGTACTTGAACCCGAAGTCAAAGATCTGGGTGGGTTTGAGGCTCGGCGCTTATTACCTCACTCAACTCGGCAAATGGTCGGACCGTTCATCTTCTTCGACCATATCGGTCCTGCTAGCTTCTCAGCGGGTCAAGGGATGGATGTACGACCACACCCGCATATCAATTTAGCGACAGTAACTTACTTGTTTGAAGGAGCACTGCTCCACAGAGATAGTCTTGAGGTCGTTCAAGAAATTCATCCAGGAGCAGTTAATTGGATGACTGCGGGTCGTGGCATTGTCCATTCGGAGCGAACACCCAAAGCAACTCGCAGCCAAGGAAGCCGGCTTCATGGCATTCAGACCTGGATCGCCTTCCCCGATGAGCATGAGGAGACCGAACCTTGGTTTCGTCACTACTCAACTAGCGAGATTCCCAGTTGGCAAGAGCAGGGTGTTTCAATCACACTAATTGCAGGGCAGGCCTATGGTCGCACATCACCTGTTCAAACGTTCTCGCCGATGATCTATCTTGATGTACAACTGCTAGCCGGAAGCCACCTCAACCTACCCCCGGAATACAGTGAACAAGCAGTCTATAGTGTAACTAATGGTCTCGAGATAGACGGTGAACCGCTGGAACCACAACGATTGACGATACTGGTCCCTGGGCAGACGGCAAGCATCGGTGCCAGAGCCAACGCTCGTTGCATTGTTGTGGGTAGTGAACCAGTGGGTGAGCGGCATAAGTGGTGGAATTTTGTCTCTAGCCGCCTTGATCGAATTGAGCAAGCGAAAGCAGACTGGCAGAACGGAAAGTTTGGCCAGGTTCCACACGAAACTGAGTTGATTCCGCTGCCAGAGCAACCTCACTCGCTACCAGAGCAACCTCTTTAAGGGGCAATCTCAAACTTGTTTTAACGATTGACAGCACTACCTGGCTAGAATGATTTCTTTAGTTACGGCATACTTCAATTTAGACCCCTAGCAGTAGAAGAGCTCAACAACCTAAAGAGACTATTTGAAGGGCACGTGCAGCCGCCGCTGCGTTAGCAAAAGAGGTGATGCTGCTTTTGTTAGCCAGTGATTCAGAGTTGTATAGAGGTGAGTTTATGAATAGCGACTTATGGCCAGCATTGCCCTTAGACGAGTGGCAAGCTACTTATGCAACGCTGCACATGTGGACGCAGGTTGTCGGCAAAATCCGTCTAGTTCAAACCCCGTTGGTAAACCACTGGTGGAACGTACCCCTGTATGTGACAGCCCGTGGACTCACCACCTCAGCGATGCCTTACCTAGATCGCACCTTCGAAATTGACTTTGATTTCATTGACCACCAGCTCCTGATTAAGTGTGATGATGGGGCGGTAGAGACAATTGCTCTAGCCCCACGTTCTGTGGCTGACTTTTACCGGGAAGTGATGCACAAGTTGCATGAGCTCAGCATCGAGGTGAAAATCTGGCCTGTACCGGTCGAAGTGGAAAACCCCATTCCCTTTGAGCAGGATAGGGAGAATGCTTCTTATGATCCAGAATATGCAAATCGGTTTTGGCGCATTCTGGTGCGAGCAGACAAAGTACTCGAAGAGTTTCGCTCACGCTTCATTGGCAAATGTAGTCCTGTGCATTTTTACTGGGGAAGTTTTGATTTGGCGGTGACCCGCTTTTCTGGAAGACGAGCACCAGAAAGAGAGGGTGCAGACGCAATCACTCGCGAAGCCTACTCGCATGAAGTAATCAGTCATGGCTTCTGGCCTGGCATCCGTACATCTGGTCCGACAGAGCGCTCCAATTCAGACGGTACAATCGACGCACCAGCCTTTTACTCCTACGTTGCCCCTGAGCCTGCTGAGTTAAATCAGGAGGCAGTTCGTCCAAACCAAGCGTTCTACAGTTCCGAAATCAAAGAGTTTATCCTACTCTATGACGATGTGCGGAAAGCTGACTCGCCTGAAGCAATGCTATTGGACTTCCTCCAAAGCACGTATGAAGTAGGAGCTAACCTCGCTTTTTGGGATCGCTCAGCATTGGAGCGAGCAAGAGCATCTTGAGACATCCTTAGTTACGGCACTGGGCGAATGGTACCTGTGCGGACTGAACTGATTTCCTGGTTTTGTTGCAAAAATTAGGTTCTGGTAGGGTAGGAGATTGTTGCTCCCGATTTAGGTCCTTTATTGGCTTCCTCTTGTCTGTTCAAGCGGCTTCACTGTTCTGCGTGCGATTATCCTCCACTGTGGTGGTACTGACGCACTACAGGTGTATCAAGAATCATTTTGCTTGTCGCGACACTTCTGCACCAGGATGTCGAGCAAAGTACCGTGCCATAACCAGACCACTCTGCCATTAATGAGTACTCTCAGTTTTGTTGCAAAAAATGAGGGAGACGTAAAACTTTCTGATGAAGCTTCCAGTTCAAGCTGGGACTCCTAATATTTGGGCCATGAAGTTCAGTTGAGCTAGCACATCTCCCTTTGGTACTCCAATCACTTGTCCTTTCCTCATCATGTGCATCGCCTCGTATCCCTTGATGGTTCTTCTGGCTGTGTTGAAGGACTTGAACCCTAATCCCGGCTTGATCAGTCGCTGGAGGAATCTGTGGTCTTGCTCAATCATGTTGTTGAGGCACTTGTTCTGTCGCAGCTGGGTGGATGGGGGCAGCGCCTTTTCCTCCTGAAGTGTAGCAAAAGCCGAGGGATAGGCCTTGTGCTGATCGGCATTGGCCACGCTTGACATTGTGCTGTTTCTAGCGTTGAGGATTTTGTGGCAGAACCGCTTGGCTGACTAGTGTATCGCGTTTGGCACTCAGCAGAAAATCTAGAGTATCCCGTGTTTATCAACAACCCGATACAGCCACCTCTCTTTGCCTTTGATGTTCACATAAACTTCATCCACTCTTTAAGCATGACGGGTTGGACGTAGATGACGGTGGCAGCGATCCAATTCTGGGTTGTAGGCCTGGACAAGAGCGATAAATCGTTGAGTGAATTCAATTAACCTAACACTGAACCTGGCACAAATGACCTTAAAAAAAGCCTCAAAGCGGAGTGAGGAACGAGCAAAGCGGCGAACAGCAGAGGCTTTGCTGCTCACAGCAGTTCATTGCAGCGCATGATTAGGCGTTTCGTTCATTGGTCTTAAAGCTCTATGTGTCGCTTCAACTAGAGAGTGAACGCCTCCGACAAGCCAGCATCAGGCTAAGGAGTAGACACGCCAGCCCCACTGCTGCAGGAAACAGAACGGTGGTCACTGAGTAATATTCCAGCGCGAGAATGACCAGAAGATTGCGGGCTGCACCCAGCGAAAAAAAACCGATGCTCTCGTCGTGAGGATGACTGTAGGCTTGCCTGACGGTCGGGCAAAACCCAATCAGATCCGCGAGCGTAAGTGTGATGACTGCCCATAAAGGATTGGACGTAAGGAACCAAAAGGGCAATGCGGAGAGCGCCATAAAAAAGAACGCCCAATCACTCTTGGTGATGAGTATATCGCCACGCCTCCGATAGGCGAGCAGAGCAATGTAAAACGTGATGATTCCTGAAACGCCAATGGCCCATGTGCCGATACCGCCATGACCTGCGAGTTGAGCAAGGAATACGATGAAAGTGCCAAGCCCCCAGATCACCCAAGAAAATACATGAGGCTTGGTCTTGCCGCGCCGGATAGAGTGAATATATGGAACGAACAAAAGGAACGTGACTGCGATGGCGGATGCACTCAAAAGCGCTTTATACATGGTCCTTATTCATAGGGTGCGCACAGAAGCGCCTAACATTTTACTTTGCTGGTTTTTGTTGCACCAATGAGGCTTTCTGGTAGAGGAGATTCTTTCTGTCTAAATCACATCTGTTCAAGTGGCGTCATTTCTTACCTGCAATCACCATTCGTTGCGTGCGCTGGTATAGCCACAGTCAAGTGAGTTAGGACGCTAGGCGTAAGACTTGCTCCATTGCCTCACGGAGAGACTTAAACTGCTTGAGTTGTTTGTGGATGCGGCTCTTGAGCCAAAACCAGCATCGCTCAATCTTGTTGAGGTCAGGAGAATAGGGGGGTAAGTAGAGCACCTGAGCGCCTGCCTCCCGAATCAGTTGCTCAATTTGCCCACCCTTGTGGAAGGTGGCATTATCCATCACCACCACCTGCCCAGGGTTTAGTACCGGAATCAAGCAGGTCTGTAACCAAGTTTCAAACACGCTGCGGTTGCAGGAGCCTGTGACGGTGAAGGGGGCTAGCAAATGTTGGTTACACAAAGCAGCGATCATGTTCACTCGACCCTGACGTCGCCCTGGCTTGAGAGCATGAAAACGCTGCCCCCTCTCATTCGCGCCATAAGCATAGTCATCTCGACTATCCATGCCAGACTCTAGGGCTTCGCCCCGCCAAAGGCGTACGACGTAGACTATCTGCTTGGGAGCCAGCAGGCTTAAGTGCTCGATAAATGCTTGTCGTTTAGCTTCATCGCGTTCAGGGTACCCATAAGTCTTTTTTTTCGGGTAAACCCAATCTTCTTAAGTGCTCGTGAGATAGTCCGAGGACTGATATCGCCTTGCCATAGGTCTGCCATTTGGGCTTGAGTCTTTTCTCCATGGGCCTTGGCAAACTTGCGAAACTCCTCCCAGTCTGTGATTCTATGATTGTTGCCGGGAGATTGATGCGGCTTAGCTTGAAAGTCTCCTGTTTCAGCTTGGCGCTTCAGCCATAGGTCAATGGTGTTACGGCTGATACCGAATAGCTCACTTGCTTCACTCTTCTTGAGTCCATCCAACTCGATAGCTTGGATGACTTTCTGGCGCAAGTCGTAACTATAAGGCTTGGCCATGAGAATTACCAACGAGGAGGAGCTGCCACTAGTCTACGTCCTAATTCTCTTGGCGACTGCTATAATTGCCCTGTTGCTACTCCAATATTTCCTGCATTACCAGAGCCATACGTAGAAGCAGATATATTACTGGTGATGAAGGGGTTCAGAGGCACAATTCCTAGAAGCTGAATTGATTTAGGAGCAATAATACTCACATTGCCGCCTTTTCCAGCACCATAAACCGTGCTAATAGTACCGCCACCATCTTGCTGAATTAACTGCTGGGTAGAAATTAAAATATCTGCCCCACTTCCAGTTCCCAATGTTTGCGATCGCAGGCCAGTAGGAATTTTGCCATTAGGGGATGTTCCGCCCAGCAGCAGCGAGTTAGAAGCATTGGCACTAATTGCTTCTGCTGGAGATGAGCCTTGGTTCTGAATTAAACCTATTGACCCGCCTTCAAACGTGATGTTGCGTCCCTGAAGCTGGATGCTTCCACCACCGTTACCACTAGCATCGACTAATGCTCGTTTGGAAAACTGGATATCCCTGAAGGACTGGGCTTCTTCAAATCCTAAAACCCAATTTGAGGCTGTCGAACTTAGTTTAACCAAGCCAGAATCAACTGCTCCTAGCTCAATCCGACCGCCTGGTGCTGTTAGCACTCCTCCCTCTAGTATGACATCCCCACCTACCAGAGCAAGAGTATGATTGGGACTTACTCGTAATCCCGTTGTACTCCTTCCTGCACCTGTAATGGGAATACCTGGTGTGGCTGTATTCGTTAAGGTGTGCCCTGCCCCCTTAACTTGAATTGAACCCGATCCACTGGCAAAGCGTAGATTTACCGGCACAGAGGGTGTTAGCAAGGCATTAGATTGAGGTAGCTTGGCATCAAATTCAGTGCCATCTGCAAACTTTATGCTACTCGCAGTGCTTGCCAAGAAAGAGCCACCCATGTTCAATGACGCATCTGGGCCAAGAACAATACCGTTGGGGTTGAGCAAGAATAGGCTGGCAGCATTATTAGCTTTAATTAGACCATCAATAGTAGAAATAGAAGAACCCGTGACTCTACCAATAATATTTTCAATAGCTAAGTCGTTACTGAAAAAGGCCACCCCATTCTTTGGTACAGAGAATTTCTCAAAGCTGTGAAATAGGTTGCTGCCTGCCCTAGCTCCTCCAGTAATGATGCTAGTTTCACCTTGAATCTCAACCTTGGAAGTAGATGGCAAGTTAGCATCTGGGATTACTTGAGCGATAGCCAAAGAAGGAGCTATCAGTAAGGATGTAATCACGCTCTTAACAAACCCAAAAGGGCGGTAACAGCTTCTAATCATGATTCGTTGATGAAAGTTTGAAGAGTAAAGTGAGTAAAACCAGATTTATCAAAATGGCGTATTCCTCGTTGCAATAAGGTAGGGCTGATCAACCAATCTACTGCCAGGAAAAACTCTTGTTCAGGCTTAATTAGCTGAGGACAACTCAAAGAAATGCCCTCAGCAAAATGCAACGTGAGGTAATCTTCTGCTAAATCGTCCAGCATTTTCCAGGGAAGTTCTACTTCCGCTGAGACCATCCAGTTCGGTGTCATTGTTTGAAGTCTCCCTTGCCAGTTCCCAGAATGTTTAGGTGCTGGGGGGCCGGGCGGGTGATTTGCAAAACTCCCTAGATGTTCAGAAACAATTGTTACTTCCTGCAATTTACCCTTGTCATCAAGCATGGCGATAGCACTTGCTCGCTTGTTTTCAAAACGAAAACCTGTCTCAAACCCAAGATAGTTACCAGGGTTTAACGTGGTAGAGCCCCAGGAGAAGCTGTTTTGCAGGTAGAGCGCTCTTGTAATGGGCCTTTTGTAAGGGCCATAGGCTTCAGTTTTTGATTTCCCATCAGCATAAGTGTAGTGATTTTTGTGGTTAATCTGGTTGCCATCCTCGCTTAGGTGAAAACTTCTCACGCATTGAAATGAATCAAGAGCTTCCCCTTGCGAGGAATATCTCGTCCAAGTTCCATCCCAATCGCCTAGATGATACTGGCAGAAGTTCTCCCAGTTTTGTTGCTGGGCATTAAGTACAGCATTATCAACTTCCATTGGTGTTGACATAAGAAATAGCTCCTACTGTTTGTAGGCACCATGCGCTGTAAGGAATAGCAGAGTGCCTCTCTAGACCTACAACGTTAGGGGTATTACGTCAACTTGCACTGAAACAAGAGAAAACCACGTAAGCATAAATCAAGCCTTAACTCCTAGAAGGATGACTAACAGGAGAGAGTTTTTGTAGCCAGCGGTTATCTTCCTCATAGGCTCAGCACTAGCTGAACTTGGGAAGCAGGCTTAGCTGTCTCTGGCAGTGGCTCAGGCTTATCCTCCATAGCGGGGCAATAGCGCTTGTAGCCACAGCGATTACACTGTTCCCCCGGCGTCGGTTCCCACTGCGCATCAGCCCGCAGGCTCAGGGCTAACTCCCCAATCGTGCCTTCCAGTTGCTCCTTCAGTTCAGGAGTGACCTCAAAGCTGATGCGTTCCCCAGTTCTCAGGTAGATAAAGCTCAACTTTCTCAGGCTTTGCTGATAGACCTGCTCCAAGGCCAGATAGTACAACCCCAGTTGCAGGTCAATCTCAGCCGGCTCAGGTAGTGCAACCTGCTTAGCTGATTTATAGTCAATCAGCTCCACCCCATCATCTAGCCAATCTAATCTGTCATATCTACCCGTCAGCACAAATTCTACATTCTTAACTTCAAGAGAGCCTTGTAGCTTGCCTTCGACTGCCAAAGGCTGCCTCATGACAGGCTGAGCGTTGATAAAACGTTCCCAGTAGTTGTAGAGAATCTGCCATCCCTCTGCCTGTTGAGCCGGGTTGAGCTTGCCATTGTGCTGCTGCCAGCAGAGCTCGATCCACTCAACTTGAGGCAGGGGATCTTGATAGTGCCAGTCTTGGTAGATGGTTGCCAATGCTTGATGAAGTGCAGTACCCAAGGAAGCAGAGCCGAATG
>CADCWO010000042.1 GCA_902806435.1 uncultured Synechococcales cyanobacterium
GACCCAGTAAGCTGAGCTTGGAAGACCAATTGCTGATGAGCCTAGAGTATTGGCGAGAGTACCGGACCTACTTTCATATCGCCCAAGCCTGGGGAGTTAGTGAGTCAACCGCTTGCCGGATCATCCATAAAGTTGAAACCTGTCTGATTCGTTGCCGCGCCTTTCACCTACCTGGGAAAAAGAAGCTACTGGCAGCGAATTCCGAGATGGAGGCCGTGGTTATTGATGTCACTGAGAGTCCTATTGAACGTCCCCAAAAAAACAGAAACAGTTCTACAGTGGCAAAAAGAAACGCCACACCCTCAAATCACAAGTTGTCCTCAACCCACTAACCCGGCAGATTCTCTGCACGGCTCATGGCAAAGGCAGAGTCCACGACTTCCGCCTGTTCAAAGCCAGCGGTGTGAAACTCCCACCAGCGGTTACTTGCCTCGCGGACAAGGGATACCAGGGATTGCAAAAGCTGCATGAGAATAGTCAAACGCCGAAAAAGAGGCCCAGGGGTACAAATTTAGCTGCTGTAGACAGGCGGCATAATCGGGAGCTAGCGAGGCTGAGAGTGGTTGGTGAGCATGTCAATTGCCGTCTCAAGGTGTTCAAAATTCTTTCCGAGCGATACCGAAACCGTCGCAAGCGATTTGGCTTAAGATTTAACTTGATTGCAGGTCTCTACAATTTTGAGCTCGATTTGGCAAACTAACCTTTTGCAAGAGCTCTATTGAATTGAGCGACCTATGGCATCGAGAAGGAAAAGGCCAATCTCCTTCAAAAGGCCCTCATTGTGCTGTGGGCAGCCGTGGTAGGTCAGGCACCGGGGGCATCCGTGCTCACACTCGCAAGACTCCGCCATCGATTTGGCCCTGGCTGCAAACTCACTGAAGCGAGAGAAAATAGCTTCAGTCAGACCATTACCCCCTGCGTAGGTGTCGTAGAAGTAGCATACTGTATCAAGGGTTTCCTTACGCTCTATCTCGTGATCAACAATGCAGTTGATATCTTGAGGAGCCCCAATTACTACCAGGGGCGCCGCAAGACAGATTTGATGGGCAGCACTATGAACTGCTAGAAATTCTGGGGAAGCATCCAGCAGGGGCTTGAGTTCTTGAGCAACTTCTCGATGGGGCCGGATGTCAAACTTCTCCTTTATTCGTTTGACTTCAGCTTTGATGGCTTGCTGAAGAGTCTGGTTGATCTCAAAGCGTAGCACTGGCGCTTCAAACTTTGTGCAGTAGGGAACTTCAAAGCGTTTTTCTGCTAAAACTTCAATTACCTCTTGTGGGGTACTACCCCGTTTACAGTGAGGACAAACTTTTACTGATAACCGCTTACGGTAACTAGAGCACCTTGTATTGGTGCAGGTTAGAGCATAAGTTTTGGATAGGAGCTGGTAACCATCCACGGATTCAGAGATTTCTCCCCAGCCCCAGGTGAGGCGAACTCTCCCTCCCTGAACCGTTGTATCCAGAACAGCAGGCTCTCGTAGCCTGTCGAGCAACCTCACTTTCAAGTCCGTGAGCGCCTGCGTGAATTGATTTTCATTAACAAACGGACGCAGGCCCACACTTCTACTCGACAGATCCAGCTCTTCACACTGGAAGGTGGTAATTCGTCCATCCCCGCCCTGTGCGGCATAAATAGCTCCTGGATACACTTCCCGATAAGCTATCTCTCGACTCATTTCTTCAAACTGTTCCCCTGTTTCACGGTGGATGAGCTTGAAGGTGTCTGGGGCACTCCCCCGCATGTTGATCTCTCCATGGGGACGTCCAGGAGCCCACAACCAGCCTGTGTCCTCGTGAAGTCTGATCCTGCCTTGATCCAGCAGTTCACTGGCAATCGCGCCAGCTTGCGGCCCAAATCGCCCCTCAACCTCTTCGCTCGCTAAGCCACTCTCACAGCAGGCACACTGGAGATGTCCCGCTAGCACAGTGGGGTAGTCTGCGTTGAACATAGCGCTCTCTACAGGTCCATGCAGCAGCTCATTTGGCCTACAACCGAAGTAATAGTCAAGGGGGTTTTGAGCGACGGGCAGGAAGACAACCAGCCCGGCGTCTCTCCGCCCAGCTCGCCCCTTGCGCTGGTGAAAGGACATCACACTTCCGGGATAGCCACGAATTAGACAGCAGTCGAGACCTGGGATGTCAATCCCCGCTTCCAATGCACTCGTACTGAGAATGACCTGGACCTCTCCAGTGCGTAGACTATCAATAATTGCCCTGCGCCGCTCATTCGCTAAAGATCCGTGAAAAACAATTACTTTCTGCTCCAGGTTGCCTTGAGAGCCCTGTTTAAGTTTTTCCTGGATCAGTGCCAGTAGCTTCTTAGCTGCTGCTCTAGTGTTGAGAAACACGATGCCACTTAAGTTCTTTTGCAGCCAGGAAATGACAATTCCTGCAGCATCTAAGTTAGGACTGCTGCTCGGCTGCAGGCACAAGAGGGTACGCTCAGGCGAAGCAGCACCACTCTGCGTGATCAGGTGCAGGCGTTGTGGCAAGTTTTCGCGCCCACTAAACTTCAGGGCGAGTTCACGTGGGTTACCGATAGTGGCAGAGCTGAAGATAAACTGAAGTGCATTAGAGTTACCACCTACTCGATCTACCGCTAATCTAAGCCGCCGCAGCAAATTGGCGAGATGGGCACCAAACCCGGCGGTGTAAGTGTGAGCCTCATCTACAACTACAAACTTGAGGTGCTTGAGAAATTCTCGCCAGGTTTCATAGCGAGACAGTGAATTACCCACATGGTAGAGGTGATAATGCAGCAGGTCAGGGTTAAGGCATAGTATTTGAGGGGGGCCAGGAGAAAACATTTGTTGGCGATCTTCCCTTGACGTATCACCGCTCATGAGTCCTGCTTTGATCTGCTGGTGCGGGGGAAGGTGTTCAATGATTTGCTGGAGCTTCCCCATTTGATCTAGGGCCAAAGCCTTCAGCGGGAATAAATAAAGCGCCGAGTGGTTGCGATTACTTATACAGTCATTGAGCACCCCCAGGCTGTAGCTCAAGGTTTTACCAGAGGCTGTAGGGGTTGCAAGTAGAACATCCTGACCTGCTTGTAAAGCGCCGAATGCCTCAGTTTGGTGGGAGTAAAGCGTGGTATAGCCTAGCCGAACTAGAGCCTCTTTGAGAGCCGGGTGCAGCGCTGCGGGTAGCGGGTGTTGGGTCCCAGACGCTGCCGGGACTGTCTCTACCGCTTGAATCTTATCTGCCAGCTCAAGGGCTAGCTCTTGAAAGGTGGAATGAGCAATCTTAGCAAGCCCTTCAACGAGCTGGTCCCCAAGAAACGCTTGAGATTGCTCATTTTGCCATGAACCAACCTTTGGAGAGGTAATAGAGGACTGAGCTTCAGGGTCGATCTCACTGATGGACTTCAGGCCACCCGTGTCCAGGATGTGCTGCCAGCTAGGGTAAGAAATTTTACGAGGAGAATCACTCTGCTCTCCAAACTCAACGAAGACTCGTTTCCCAAGCAGGTGGGTGATGGTGCCAGCGCCGTGGTGAGGGGAGTGAACTCTTCTTCCTGCCTGAATCCAGTCTGGAGCTTGCTCAGTCTCAACAGCTAGGGCTCTGAGCAGGCGAGCGTTGTCAGTTCTGGTATCGCCCTGGCTCATGTACAACCCCTTGCTAGTGTTGGGTATTCCCTTACAGTATCTAATTTTAGCTAGTCCACCATAAGCCCCACGCTCTACCTCCAGTAGTAGAACGTCAATCCTATGATTAAAGCGGCAAGCACAGGAAAAACTCTCATTGCGACTTCCCCTCACGGCAAGCTTTCGCAAGCTACTCCATCCGCATCGCTATCCAGCTTATCAGGATCGCCTGGTCTAGAATTGAGAACCCTTTGCGCCTCGGCTTGGGTTCTGAAGTCGCTACAGTTGTAGTCTCGCGCTGTCCCTGGCTTGGCTGGACCGCTCCGAGCAGGCTTAGTAGAGGCACTGCTGGATCGTTTTCCTCGCCGGAAGTCTTCAGGCAAAACGGGGTTAGCCTGATTCCAGCAGCCAAGCTTACGAGCTTTGGCACTGGCTTCGGCTTTAAGCAGGCGATGGCCCCTAGCCAGCCGCAGACCATCGCTAGTGTTCCCATTTACTAGAGCACAATTTGGTATAAAAGCTGAGCTGATTAACATAGTGAGTGCAGATCAAAAAGGTCTGTTGTTTCTGCTGTCACTTCCTGAGCATGAAGATTCAACGATTGATCAGTTTTGTTTTAAGCGGTTTGGGGCTATTCCTCAGCAGTTGGATTATGATTCCGGCTCCGTTCTTTGCCTTGTTACCACTGGGGGTGGGCGCACCAGAGATCAGTCCCCTGTTGCTTGCTGGCAATAGTTTGTTACTGGGGGTTTCCCTACTTCAGCGCCAGCAATGGTTTTTGCGTCATGTGGCGATCGCCTTTAGTACCTGTGCGGTGATTTTGAGTAGCCTGCCACTGCTACAGCTACCTGCCACTATAAAACAAGCAGACATCCAGATGCAGTCTGCCCTTGGTGCTGATTATCAGGCGCAAATTTCGGACGCTAAGAAAACACAAATGCGTTCTCATCCCTTCATATTGACTGATCTGATAAAGGGGCTCCCAACTCCCAAGGCGTGGCGTGAGTGCCAAGCCTTTAACGCAGGAGATGGCACTTCTTTAGCTTTGGAGATTTACCGATCCACAACAACCGGATTACACCCAGCAATTATTGCTATTTATGGTGGTGGCTGGCAGTCAGGAGAACCAGAAGATAATGCTCGATTTCACACCTACATGGCACATCAGGGTTATACAGTCGTAGCGATCGACTACCGTCATGCGCCCCGCTATCATTTTCCCACTCAGCTTCAGGATGTTCAGACCGCATTGCAATGGGTTAGCCAAAATGCAGCAGATTACGAGATTGATACTACCCGGATTGCTCTGGTGGGCTGGTCAGCAGGGGCACATCTAGCGCTGCTAACTGCCTACCAGACGGATGTTATCCCGCTTCGTGCTGTTGTCAGCTATTACGGCCCTACCAATTTGGCGGCTGGCTATCAAGATCCACCTGTTCCCGATCCTATCGATACGCGAGCCTTATTAGAAGCTTTTCTGGGAGGCTCTCCGACTCAGTTGCCCAGGCAATATGAACTCGCCTCTCCCGTTCATTACGTCAAACCAGGGTTGCCGCCTAGCCTGCTGATCTATGGCAGCCGAGATCATCTGGTAAAACCAGTCTTTGGACAGCAACTCTATGACCTGCTACGAGACACCGAGAACAGGGCTGTCCTGATTTCCCTTCCTTGGGCAGAACATTCTTTTGACGTAGTGTTCAGGGGGCTTGGCAACCAAATTGCGTTGTACTACACCGAACGATTTCTGGCATGGGCACTTCATCAATAAGGCAATCACTCGCAAATATTGAGTCCTCAGAAGATTGGTTGTGTTGTTTCTACTCTTGCTGACAACTCATCATAGAAACAACACATCCGAATTGTTACCGTCAAACCCTGCTACTAATAGTAACGGCTCGTTTTTACTGGAACCTTCAATGGTGTAGAACAAATCAATTCCGTTAACTTGAATTACTGGCACAGTTAGAGCTCCTAACGGGGCGTTAAAGTAGATTGACGAAAGTCCTAATGCTGAGTTCGAGGTCATCTACGACCGCTTAACTTTGACGCTAGGCCGCGTCGCTTGGCTGTGTGTATAACTTTTCCCGCTATGCAGATTACCTACAGTGAAACGCGCGAACTGCCGCTTGAGAAGGTTGTCGCCCTTTACAAAGCAAACGATTGGTCAGCCGCAGATAAGCCAGAACTTCTGCTGAGCGCCCTCAAGAACTCTCATGGTTTAGTGTCAGCTTGGGATGGCGAGACGTTGGTTGGCGTGGGTAACGCAATTTCAGAGGGTTATTTAGTGGTCTACTATCCGCATCTGCTGGTTCTCCCATCTCATCAGAGCCAAGGTATTGGTCGCAGCATTATGCAGCGCCTGATGTCCAACTACCAAGATTTCCATATGCACCTGCTCGTTGCTGACGGACAAGCCATCGAGTTCTACAAGAAGTGCGGCTTCGAGCGGGCCGGACAAACCGAGTCGATGTGGATTTACCAAGGTCACGACCACTAAAAGATACCAACAAGCGACAGAACTAAGCGCTGCATCCGACGCCAACAGCCCTGCGATACTGGTCAAGCTTACTCTGCCACGGCTAGCAGCTCTTGGTAGTTCCCGGACTAGGAGCGATGGTTGTAGTCCGGCTAGAGGCCATCGCACTCTATAGAACCCATTTGATATCTTTTGCTGATATGAAGTAACGTTAGCGCAAAAGTCTGATCCAGCAACTATGCCTTACGCCAGCAGCGTCACAGACGAAGAGTGGGAAATCTTTGAACTCCTACTTCAGCAAATCTTGCCCACAAAGAAACAGACAAGACCCTCCAACTGGACAAAGCGAGAAATCTTGGTGGCATCTTCTACCAACTCAAGAATGGCTGCAATTGGGAAGACTGGCCCAAAGACCTGCCCCCCTACTCGTCGGTGTACTGGCATTCCTTGCAGTGGCATTGTCAAGTTAAGTAGGTCTAACACCCTTTTTTGAGAAACTTGCCTTTTTGTGAGAGCCGAAAGTACCATTTTTCGATACCAAAATTGTCGGCATTCTCAATAGTCACCCTCTCGGGAACTTAACTTGACAATGCCCTTTGGAAGCCAGTGATGGAAGCACATACTTGGCAACAGAAAAAGCTCCTGATAGTCTTGCCATGTTTCGACCCCAAGAGCTTCTTCTATCAAATTTTCACTCCCCACTGAAAACAATCTACTACTTCCTTCCCTCGAAAGTACGGAGCCAAGTGACACTTCTTAAAGTGTCTAGCCAGTGAAGCCTTGCCTAGAGAAAGAGCGACAAAGATATTTAGAAAACTCCCTTCACCTCCCCCATGAGCAACTAACCAGATGAATCGATGAGCTGTTGGGAGTAAGCGCCTATAGATACCAGTGCTCGCCCAACAGCCCCTCAAAGGCTCTTTCTTTCCCCAACGCTTTCAGTTAACCTTCACGCTGCAGAGTTCATCTCGACTGCCTCCCGAGAGAGACTGTACTGTCCCTTTTTCCCGCGATACCACTTGTTGCTTTTCAAGCCAATGGAGAGGACGTTGGCAATGCGGTTGCGAGCTTCACTGCGCGCTGCTTGAGGAATCTCTTCTACAAACAGTGAATCAATCAGCATGGAGATGTCGAATACCTCATCACTTTGACGTTGGAGCACCAAAGAAACAGCTTCAGGCAGCGAGAGCTTGGCAAACTCTGGCAGCAGATAATGTTGCCACCCTTTAGCTCTGCCGCTAGGCTTTGCGATCTTGCTCCCTCTAGCGGAGCGACGTTTGCTACTAGAGGGTTGGGGTTCTTCAGCGGGCTCAGTGGCACTCTCTGCTCTCACTTCCCCATTGAGTTCAGCTGTAGGAATAACACTCACGGGGTCTAAGGACACTGCTGTAGCAAGGTCAAGCTCATTGAGCTGGGCTGTGGCTCTCTGTGGCTGTTGCTCCCCCACAGCAGTGCTATCTGTGGGTGTGAACATAGCAATCACTGTTTGGAGGCTGCGACGCTTTTCTTGTACCGCCTCTAACTGCACAGTCAGTGCTGCGACTTGAGCGGCTAGCTCTGCCTCGACTTCCAACAACTTGGATAGAGTCGCATCAGTAGGTTGGTCAACGTTTTGAGAGTCAGGCATAGGGGGAAATTGTTCGCCTAAAGTATGTAGGATGTTACTTGTGGTACGGACATTATACTTATCATAAAATTAGATACGGCTGTTACATATTGCTATCAAAGCAGGATATCCTTCAAGATATTGCTGGAAAACTGACAGGAACTGTCTCATCAACTACTGTCTACAGGATGCCAAACAGGTGGCAACGTATCTTGGGTTTGATCCTCGCTTCTTACAATAATTAATGGTAGGCTCATGACACTCGTCGGGAGAGAGTTCTGTGATTGCTCTACCTGGTATTATTCTGCCTGCTGTTGTGCCTTAATCTCGTTTAATAGCTCCTGATCAAGTTGAGAGACATTGGTGGGCCTCTATAAGACGATCTCCACCTGATGTTGCTTAATCCAATCCGTTGCCCATTGGAAGTGTACCCCAGCACGACGGGCGGCAGCTTCATCTTCGGGGCGATCGCCCACGTAGTAGCTCTCTTCTGGACTATTTTTGTGCCGAACCATTGCCAGCTTTAGCATTCCGGCTCCAGGTTTACGATACTGACCAGACCATTTGTTTTTACTGTGATTGTGGACATTGTGGTGAGTGACGCGGAAACACTTCTTGCCTTCAAAATCGGGGCAGAAGTAGATTTCCTTTAATTCTGGGAATAGCTCAAGCGTGTACTGCTGTTCCTTGATGCACTCTTGGATAGACTTGTGCCCTGCAGCAACTCCGCCTTGATTAGTAATGCCGACAATGATCCAATCCTCTTTGTAGGTGCGAATTGCAATATCGGCACCGACAATAACTTGTTGGTCTCTAGCATGTTGGAAGTATTGCTGTCCACTGAGCGGCTCCCGGAGCGTGCCATCCAAATCCACCAGTAATAAGCTCATTGTTTGTGGAGTCTGCGTTTGCTTCGACATTTTAGGCTACTCACTATTCCCTCTCCTCTAGCTAACGGATGTACTTGTAGGGAGTGGGGGATGGTTTGTTGGCTTTGTTGCAAAAACAGACTTCATGGTAGGAGGCTTATGTCTGTGGAGTCTCTCCTTCATGCCCAAGTCTCGCTTGTTCAAGTGGCGGCACTTTGTGCCCACCATCATCCTGCGCTGTGTGCGTTGGTACTGCCGCTACTCCCTCAGCTACAGAAATGTGGAAGAATTAACCCAAGAACGCGGCCTGAGAGTTGACCATTCAACGGTGTTCAGGTGGGTGCAGGCTTATGCTCCTCAGTTGGACAGACGCTGCCGTCGCCATCTGCATCCGACAAGAGATTCAGCAGCGAGTCGATGAAGTCTTTGTGAACATTAAAGGTCAAGGCAGATGGTTGTATTGAGCCATTGACAAACAGGGGGATACCTTAGATTTTCTCCTCAGTGCCAAGCGAGATGCGCTCGTCAGCCAAACGGTTCTTCCGCAAAACCCTCAACGCTCGCAACAGCATAACACCAAGGGTGATCAATGCCGACAAGCACTTATGTTTATCCGCCAGCGGTGGCTGCGCTGCAGGAGGACAAGATGCTGCCCCCATCTGTTGAGCTGCGACAGAACAAGTACCTGAACAACGCGATTGAGCAAGACCATAGATTTCTCCAGCGAGTGATTAAACCAGGACTCGGATTCAAGTCCTTCAACACGGCTCGAAGGACCATCAAGGGCTATGAGGTGATGCACATACTGAGGAAGGGACAAGTAGTTGGAGTGCTTAAAGGGGATGTGCTATCCCAACTGAACTTCATGGCCAAAATATTGGAGGTTGCTGCTTGAACTGAGAGCTTAACCCAGAAGTTTTGCGTCTCCGTCATTTTTTGCAACAAAACCGGCAAAACTAAGCCAGGGTTCTGAAGCGTTTTGGTGTTGTTCCTACGTTTTTGCGAAACAGGGTTGTCAGATGACTTTGGTTCTTAAAGCCACACATCAACGCAATATTAGCGATCGCTAAATCTTTCTGCTTAAGTAACTGTTTAGATCGCTCGATTCTTTGCAGCAAGACATACTGATGGGGCGTGACTCCTAATGATTGCTTGAACAATCGACAGAAGTAATACTTACTCATCCCCGCTAATGCTGCTAAGTCAGCTAGCCGGATATCTTGATCCAGGTGAGCTTGAATGTACTCCAGTACTTGAGCCAGTTTGTAGTGCGGCAGCTTATCCTCGGACTGAAATGGCGTTGGTTGAAGCTTTGTATAAGTTTTTAGCAGATGCACAGCAAGAGCGGTTCCCATTGCTTCACCGTAAAGCCGACCGGACGGGCAACCTGCTTCTAGCTCGACTTTGAGTACAAGCAGAATTTCCCGAATGAGCGGATCGTTCTGACCACGATGCATGATCAATTCCACTCGGTCTGGATTCACCGACTCATGAAGTGCCTTCATGACAAAACTGGGTTCCAGCGTCATGCTTAAGACTTCCATCTCACTTTGCCAACGAATTGCATGGAGGTGCTGGGCTGGGGTGATACAAACATTTCCGGGAATCATCTGCTGACGGTTAAATTTCCCATTGACTTTCAACTCGACGCTCTTCGGAGTTCCTAGCTGCAATGTGAGATGATGGCTCATCGCTGTCATGTTCGAAATATCGATTGCCGGAAAGTGAAGATGTTCGAGCGAGATGCCTTCCCAAGGCGATTTTCCACTAGACAAAAGAACTACTTCGCCAGAATGTTTTGCTCGAGGCTGATTAACGGATTGGCTTGCCGTTCCAATTTGACTTTGAGACATCATTTTCTCCCTCTAAGGTACTGTCATTCATGAAATGGCTTGCAACCGTTAACAAACTTATCGCAAGAATTTGAAAAGAAAGCAAAAACTGAAAAGAAATTTCCGAAATCAATTCTTATTCTAGGAAGAACCTTCATAAAGCGATGCTTACCCATGCCAAAGATTGTGCGATTTTATGAATTTGGAGAGGCAGATGTTCTCAAACTAGAAGACCAGCCACTTGTAGAACCTGGCGAAGGCGAAGTGCGTCTGAAGGTCGAAGCAATTGGCCTAAATCGCGCTGAAGTTGGCTTTCGGGCAGGAAGATATCTAGAACTGCCGCAAATGTTTCCGTCAACGTTAGGATACGAAGCATCGGGTGTGATCGAAGCGATCGGCTCAGGGGTACCTGGATTTCAAATTGGCGATCGCGTCAGTACGGTTCCAGCATTTTCGATGTTGAACTACGGCATGTATGGTGAAACCGCGATCGCACCTGCTTCAGCCGTAGCTCATTATCCTGAAACACTCTCTGCGATGGAAGGCACTGCCATTTGGATGGCATACATCACGGCATACGGTCCACTCGTCGAATACGGACAAGTGAAAGCGGACGATTTTGTTCTGATTACAGCCGCGAGTAGTAGTGTCGGATACTCAGCGATTCAGATTGCCAAAGCTGCGGGAGCTGTTGTGATCGCGACCACTCGCAGCAATATCAAAAAGCAAATGCTGCTTGATAAAGGAGCTGATCATGTCGTTGTCACCAACGACGAAGATTTGGGTAGTGCCCTGAAGGAAAGGTTAAGAAATTAGCATGGAATCAAGCAAGTACTAATTTGCGTCGTCGTGTTGCATTGTAGTGATGCACAAAATTCCAAATTGCTGCAATGTGATTTTCTAATTTTTTGGAAAACGATAAGCACTTCCTCACCAGGCGAGACACTCGTTGTCTCAAAGTGTTGTTAAATCGCTCGATATAACTCGTTAATCCACTGTCTTTGCCGACACTGCGATGGCGCTTCTTGGGTAGCACTGCACCGTAGGCACTCCAATGGTCAGTGTAAATCACTGCACATTGCCGATAAACCGCAGGCATGGAATTCCACAATGCTTTAGCCGATTGCGCGCTCCGCTCACCTATGTGGACCCCCACAATTTCTCGCGTTTGAGCATCAATCGCTAGCCAGACCCACTGCTGATGATGCTTATCATCAACAAAAGACCACAACTCATCCATCTGAACCGTCAGGGGCTTTTTTGGCTTGGCACTCACCTCCACTTGTTCAAGCACACTTTCTGCTTTGGGATTGACATAGCGCTGTACCGTATCTTCAGAGATTTGCAGCACACGAGCAATCCCAGCCAAGGAAATGCGTTCGAGCAGCATCCGCTCAATTAGCCCATATTGTTCTGGGGTAATCGCTTTCCACACAGGGTCAAGCACAAATTGACGACCGCAATCCCGACATTTGTAATTTTGTTTGCCATGACGGGTACGACCGTTACGACTGATCTGTTGTGACTGGCAACAAGGACATGAATGCGTTGCCACAACCCGGTGACTCCTTCTTAAAGCTTCTTTTGTCCCTCACTCTACCTTATCCTGCCCTTCAGGGCACTACCGCTGTCCCTACTACTGGAGTTGTTGCAAACAAAAAACAGCCCTATGAGGCATAAGGCTGATTTGGAAAAGGATTGGCCTTAGAGCAGCCATCGACGGCTAGGGGCTCACCAGCTTACCATAGTGCTCGAACCGGGGTTTGAGTTCTCATGGCAGACTGGCTGCTACGACTACTGGACTGCTGGGCAGGTTGGAGAATCGGTCCGACCAGCGCTAGTACCTCTTCCATTGTGGCAAAGCCATCAAAAGCTTCAGAGCCAAATGGAATCGGATTGTCAGGGCGGAGTTCTTGGTAAATCACTTCCTTCGGATCGCGAATCCAGGGGCGGACATCAGCGTTGAGCAGCACCTGGCGCAGGTAGCGAATCCCAGCCGCATGACGGGCTTCGACGCTGTGAATCTCCAGCGCTCCAGCGAGAACCGTTTTAGCTGCATCCCCAGCTGCCTGTAAGTTGGTTGCCTGTCCCTTGTAAGCGGCCACACCCAAGTCCTCTACATATTGACCTGCCAGGAGAAAGTCTGCTGGGTTCGCAAAGGGGTCCCGTTGGAGAATCGCATTGAAATTAGGATTGGCTGGAATTGTGACTGAACTTGGATTGCCTCCCAGGCTAGTCAAGACTGTGGACAGGTCAGCCACATGCTGCATTTCGTCTTCGCCGTAGGACCGAATTGCGTCTTTGGCGACTTGAGGAGCACTGGCGAGTCCGCCACTGGTTGCTGCCTCAATTGCCCGACGATAGAACTCAGCTTCCAGTTTTTCCAGGGTTAAGGCATAGGCAACGATTTCTTGGGGAGTGGGTACTGACCCTTGGGCGTAAGCAGGGGCAGCAGGGGCAAGGAACAATCCGAAGAAAAAGGACACAATCAGCACGGCGGCTTGAGCAGCGGCTGTTAGACGGTGGAGGATACGCCCGCCAAGTACAGCTTTATCTATCCGCTGCGTCGCTGAATCTAAATCGGTTTTCATAGTTAAGTTACTCCTGAGGTTAGGCAACGAGCGCCCCTGTGATTGGGTTGTTGAGTAGGTTCAGAGAGCTGACGATCGCTACAATCTGTTTGGGTGTGTATAGCTCATCGTAGGCCCGGTCCTTAAAAGGATTGAGCTCAGGCACTAACTCAGCGTCGCTGACCTTACGCTCACTTGGGAGTTCCGTAGCAGGGCGCTGTAGCAGGGCGCGTGCCCCGACAGCATGACGGCCTTCCACCGATACAATTGAGCCAGCTGCCAGCAGGTAGGTTGGGTTCTTCAGGCTTGGCCCCGCACCGTTGTAGGCATGTACCCCTGTATCCTCTAGGGAAACAGCCGTGTTGAGGATGGTCTCGCGATCTTGCAGCACGGCATTAAGTCCAGGTTTGTTGAAGCTGAGTTGGTTGGTGGCAAAGGTAGCGTTGGCACCAAGAACGCCGCGGAGGAACGTGACGTGTTCAGCCTCATGGGCACCTAGGGTCCTCATGTAGTCGAGCTCTGTCGGGTTGGTGATCTTGCCAGACTGAACCACAGCAGCGTAGAAAGCCGCTTCAAGCTCCTCCAGCAACAGGGCAAAATTGAGAATACCGACATCGTCGGCATTAAAGGTCAGGGCTTTGACGCCGAAGATGTTCCCCTGAGCCGTCACCAGTTTAGGTACGGTTGTCAAGGCTGCTGCACCCAGACCACAAAGGCCCCATTTCAACAAGGTACGCCGCGAGGCGGAACCCTTTATTCTGCTCATGTTCATATCTCCTAATGACCTAGAACTGGGAGTTGTCTCCTGATGTCGGGACACGCCTAAGCATCCACTCGCTAATCGTGTCCTTGGGTTTGCTAAAGTAAATTACTCAAAGCTGACAAAATTGATATCTTTCCCCTTGCCCAGAGTTCCCTAGCCAGTTTTCAAACTTACATACAGCGCGCCAGTAATTAAAATGCGCAAGCTCTAAATTTGTCACCTATTCATGCTCACTTTCCAGACCAAAAAGGGCTCATTTATTGTTCTTTCTGGAGGAAAGACGGTATCAACTAACGCAGATTGTTGATCATGCAGCTCCCCAAGCTCCAGTTGGAGCGCCACCTAGTAACGGTCTTGGCACATCAGGCGAGGCAGCCCGCCGGCTAGCAGCCATTTCTAGGGAATCTAGCTAAATGACCCGGACGCGGATAATGGGGAGGTGGCCGCAGTAATGCACGGGACAGCTGGCTGGAAGGATTGCAATCTGGAACTGCTGAGTAGGAATCCTGACCCAGCTAATTGAGAACCGCAGACAGCAGGGTTTCCTGTGATAGGGGAAACTCTTATCGCGGGCCTAGAAGGAGAACGTGGTTCGCAGTACCCCCTGGTAAATTGTGCCAGCATCCGTCAACCCATTGTTAGGATCTGTGATCACCATGACGGCTGGCGTCACCGTGATGTTGTCACTGATCGCAAAGCGGTAGAACGCTTCGTAGTTTCGCTGCGTGCCTAGGGCATCCACATCATTCCCAAAGTAGGGCTGGCCATAGGCAAAGCCAAGCAGAGACCCTGGCACAAGGAAATCGCGAATGGCAATGCCTGCCATAAAAGTCTGAACATCAAAGTCACCAATCCCAGCCGCAGCAGCCTCACCAAAGCTATCAAACTCTCCGTAGCCGTAGCGGCCAAATAGACCAACGCGGTCTGCTAGCGTAAGCTCTACGTTCGCTCCATAGGCGTCACGCCGGAGGTCGTTGGTGGTGGCGTTTGTATACTGCAACCGGAGAGCAAAGGCATTGCTGGGGGAGAACTCCAGTTCTGCCGTCGCTTGGTAGGGGTCGCCGAATAAACCGCCACCGAAGGTATTCGGTAGAGCATTAGTCGGGCTAGCGGCTACGTAAACTGCCCGCAATGACAGAGGTCCACCGCCAAAGTTGTAGTCGAAGGCCGCACCAGCACCACCCGCAAAGTCAACGGGGTTGGTGATAATCAGGGGATTATTGATGAAGAAACCAGAACTAAAATCTTGGGCTGAGTTGTTGGCATAGCTGTTGAAGTCAACAAAGTCACTCGGGAACAACCGAGGACCAAAGGTGACTGCTAAATCGTCGCCAACTTTAAAGGTGTAGGCCAAACGACGGAGGATTGGACTGCCAGTACCCCCACCAACCAGGGAGTAATCGATTGAACCTAGGTCAGCTGGGAAGATTGCACCAGCCAGGTTGGGCCCGAATGCATCAGGAAAGGTAGTAATAACGCCGACTCCGTTCTCCAAATCTTGACCAATCAGGTCTTCCCCGCCGTTACCCAACTCTAATTGAGTTTGCAGTAAATCATTACCACTGAAGCTGGTGTTAAAGTTCAAGCGAGCCCGAGCGATCGCGGTCGGCCGACCAGCGCCATTTTGTTCACCATATTGACCAGCAATCACCACCTCACCTTGCAGTTTAGTGGTGGTGGAAAACTGGTTTGCTTCTAGTTCCGTGGTCCGAGCTTCTAAAGCATCAACTCGGCCTCTCAGGGTAGCGAGTTCTGCCGCAAACTCCTCTTGCAAGCGACGGATCGTTGCTAAATCTTCTGGGGAGAGGCTGCCAAGCCGCTCCGCTAAGCTATTCAAGCAGGCGTACGTTCCGGCAGCAAATTCATAGCGGGTTAGGGCCCGATTGCCTCGGTAAGTGCCATCAGGGTAACCAGCAATACAACCATAGCGCTCAATTAAGGACTGTAATGCTTGGAAAGCCCAGTCGCCAGGCTGTACGTCGGAAAGCTGAGATACTGAGGTAACAGGTGCTCCTCCTCCTGTGGCTGGCGCTGCGGGGGCTGGCTCTACTGGAGCTGGTGCTACCGGAGCTGGTGCATCTTGAGCAATCAGGTTGTTGTTAAAGTTAGGTGCTGAATTTTGGGGTACAGCTGCTGCTACAGGTGCAGCCTTTGTAGAGGCAGCTTGAGGCATCACTGCAAGCAGATTTGGCTTGCTAACATCAGCCAATGTATGGGGGCCAGTGGCGGTAAACTCTAAGTTGCTAGCATTGCTAACCAAGGTTTTAGGTGCGCCCAATGCCGCAGCAGTATTAGGTTGGGTTGTTGTAGGTGCTGCAAAAGCAGGCACAAGCTGAGCCATTGCTCCCAGCAAGCCAAAGCTTCCCGCCAATAGGTAACTCTTTCTCACGTCTTTACTCCTCACTCACAAAATTAATACTTGGTGTTAGGCGCTATAAACCTAGCAGTACCGACCTATCTTCGAGTAGGCAATCGATAGAAAATGCATGAGCTCGTTGTAAGCATCAGCATTAGCTGTCTGACAGTTTGTCCCAATTGGATGCCCAGCTTCTAGACCAAAATCTGCTCAATTTTTGCTCATTCTCTCAAACCGTCTACTGTTTTCGCCCTCACAGGCGATCCGGACGCGAGATCAGCTAATCTCTTGATCCCATAGGTTACTTGTCACAGCCATGATTCCAGCTTTCAGGTGACGGCGAAAGGTGCTGAAGGGCAAGTCCAGTCGTTCAGCGGCCCGCTCTTGAGTTGGCGCGGGGTGCAGGTAAGCGTGGTAAAGCGCCCGGTAGTATTTTGCCTCTCGCGGAGATGACTGTAGCGATTCCGCCGCCTCTCTCACTAGAGCCTGTAAAGCAGCAACTTGCTCAGTTTGACTGGCTGGAGATTTAACCCGGTTGGTTACTAACCGTGACTGGAGCAGTGAGTTCCTCTGCAGGATGTTAGGGCGAGAGAAGTTGCGCAATACCGCTCGCACTGCCTCGACGAAATCAGGTTGACTCAGAACCACTAGCGGCTCGTTGATCGATGAGATAGCACTTGCATAGCTTGTCGTTGTTCCGATCGGCATTATCTCAGCTGATGCAGCGATCTCTCGTTGAGCCAACAGCGCCTGCCATGCTCCAAATGGCACTACCCGCCAGTCATGTCCATACACGCCATAAAGCCGATCACCCACCTCAAAGTCAGCTTTGGAAATTCGTGCTAAGTCTGCATAGGCAAAGATCTCTGCCCAAAAACCGGGTTCCGCGCAGGGAAAAAATGTAAAGGCCAAACCTGCTGAAGCTCGATGATGCTGCATAAAGTTAATGAAGATCAGGCTCTGAATGGGTGAGACCGATTGATAGGTGTCCCGCGCCATCCAGAAGCGGAGGAGAGTTGCCCCTTCACCGGGTCGTAACGGTGCTTGTTCTTGTAGGTAGCACCACGCCGATTGAGTGGCAGGGTCAGCGTCCCGGTCCTCCCTACTGGCCTGGTGCAACGCGACTACCAGAAAAAATCCGGCAGGCTGTTGCTCGGCATCTCGAAAAATCAGTACTCCCTGCGGCTGTTGCTTCAGCCAATGAGCTGCCAGCTGTGCAGATGCTTTGCCTTCATGCTGTGTCACCATTTGAATCAGTGCAGCGCGATCTGGCTCACGCAGCGTGTCGGTCCTCAGGCTGCCATCTTGCCAGGTAAAATAGGGCCTGACGGCTGAGTTGTCGCGGTGCAGGAAGGTGTAATCGAATAGGATGTGTTGCTGCTGGTATCCCTGAGTCTGTTCTAAGCGAGTGGTGTAGTAGGCCCGGGCCCGGTCGTTGGG
>CADCWO010000043.1 GCA_902806435.1 uncultured Synechococcales cyanobacterium
GACTGACTTGATGGCTTTGGTGCGAAGGTCGTAACTGTAGGGGGCGGGCATGGTCATTCCTGAACTCGCTTCTTCCTCTACAATAACGTCCTTACCTGTTTATGTAGGGCTATACCAACTGGTCAACCATTGACGCTTGGATGGATGAGGCAACGGGTGGAAAGCCAGCACTGAAACAAATCCTGCTTTGCTGGCTGAACGCAGTTCTCAAAGGACGATGTGATCTACAGCGCTTCCTCCACCTAACCGGGCCAGGAGGCAGCGGCAAGGGAACGTTTATGAGGCTTGCTATTGCCTTAATCGGGGCCGATAATAATCATTCTTCAACCTTAGAAGACTGGAACGGCAACCGCTATGAGACGGCTAACGCCCACGGTAAGCGGCTAGTAAGCTTTCCTGACGAAGATAAGTACACACGAGGCCTAAGCAAGTTTAAGAGTCTAACAGGTGGCGACCACCTGAGAGCCGAGGAGAAGCACAAAAAAGCATTTCAGTTCGTTTACGACGGGATGACAATGCTGGCTTCGAACTTCCCTATTTTTGCTGCGGATACCAGTTCTGGCATGGCGCGTCGCTGCCTAATGGTTCCTTTTGCCGCTCAGGTCCTCAAGAGCAAGCGCCGGAACTTGGATGCAGAGTTTGAACGAGAGCTGGGGGCACTCACGAATTATGTCCTGGGAATTTCAGATGAGGAAGTCACCCATACGCTGCTACAGATTAATGACGAGTCAGCAGATGTAACGGAACAGACTTGGGACTACCGGATGAGAACCGATAGCATTGCCGCTTGGGTGAACGAGAACGTCATTCACGATCCAAAAGCTGAAACAGGCGTCGGTTGCGATCGTGATAATATCAGCACTTTGTTTGGTAACTACTGGCAGTACTGCCAAGCCACTGGTAGTAAACCAAAGGGGCTGCGGGAATTTACCCCTAGCTTGCTGGAACTTTGCAATCACACCTTGGGCTGGGGGGATGTAATCAAGCGTAAAACGATGACGGGCCGGTTTATCACTGGCTTGAAGCTGCGTTCCGAGTGGGATAAAGACGTCCCAAATCCAATCGAAAGTTTATCGGTGGAAGTTGAGTCAGACCAGACCATGACGGATAGCACCCGTCATAATGACGGATGGCATGACGAGTCGGAACCTTTACAGGATATAAGTTATGACGGGTATGACGGGTCAAACCTTCTTTTTAAAGAGAGTAAGAATTTAAACGAGTTAACTCAAGATACTTCTTTGCCTTCTCCACCGCTAAAAGAAATAGACAATTCACCCGTCATGCCCGTCATAGCCCCACAGGAAGCGGTTTCCATCCGTCATGTTCACCCGTCAATGACGGATAGTTCACCCGTCATACCCGTCATGCCGCCTGAAACCGCAAAAAATGCCTCAGCACCGGCGGAACCAAGACAAAAGCCTTTAGCGGTGGGTGACTTCGTATCTAAGCGATACAAACTTGGTTGGCGTGGCCAGGTAACTGAAATTGCAGGAGAGACTATCAAAGTTCATTGGCAGGGAATGAACTATCCAGACGAAATACTCAAAAATGAGTTGAAGCCAGCCCCAAACACAAAGCCAGCAAAAAGCAATGCCTTAAGTGCCTTGGACTCGATAGATAGCACGTCCAATAAATCAGGTGTGCAAGGAAACTTCGGGTTCAAACCTGACTTGCAGGTGGACGCATGAGACGCGCTGCAAGAGTTGACGCCAACCAATCTGAAATTGTCTCAGCCCTGCGTCAGGCTGGCTGCTCTGTGCAGTGCTTGCACACAATAGGCAAAGTTGCCCTGATCTGCTAGTTGGCCACCGGGGCATTAATGTATTGCTTAAGGTCAAGAGTGGCTGCGTATCCTAGGCGGGTTACGTCCTGCCTATAAGCGGCTGACGCCAGACGAGAAGCAATGGCACGGAAGCTGGCAAGGCCAAGTCATTGTAGTAGGCTTCGCCAGAGAAGCTGTGACCGTTATTGAACGCCTAACAGGGGGTAGCTGTGCCGAGAAAGTCTAAATGGACGCCTGAAGCTTTACAACAACTTGAAGACGACTTGATCGAAAGGCTAGCCGCTGGCAAAGAAGCAGAAAGTTCTCACCCGCTAATGAACAGCTCAGAGTTTCAACAGCGGTTGGCAGCCAGAAAAGAACAATTGCGATCGCAAAGTGCAGCCTTAACCAATCACTGCTTAAGTGCCAATGGCATGGCAAGCCTGGCAATTCATGGAATCCTCAAGGACGCTGCCACAGGGGTGAACCAAGAAACCCTGCAAACTGAGATCCCAAGCTCATGGCAAAGCTGAAAGCCGGGGATGTCTCCGTGCTTGATGCTTGAAGAAGCGTTGTTAGGGCAGATACTGACGCTGCAAACGCTTGCCAGTAACCTGATCGCCCAAGCCTCAGTTCAACCCGACTTAAATCAAAAGCAAACCTTGTTGCACCTTGGTTTGAAAGCCAGTAACCAATTGCGGCAAACAGTGGGAACACTAAATGAACTTAGAAACCCGCGCAGGACGACTTTTGTCAGGCGGCAACTAAACCAGTTGCACATAAGTGAAAACCAAAAAAAACTTCGAGATAACCCGAACGAACTATTAGCAGGTTCTGACAATGGCACCCCGATTTTGGACACTAGAACAGCGAATCCAACAAAGCGAAGCCATTCGGCGCTGGATGCCCTGGCGAGCGAGTAGCGGCCCTAAGACTGCTGAAGGTAAGGCTACAGCCTCTCAAAACGCCATTAAGCATGGTGGTCGGGGCAGCACAGCGCAGCAGTTAGAGAAGCTTTTGTCGCTGATGAAGCGCGACCGCGTTGCCGTAGACAAAAGCTTAAACGACCGGGACAAGTGAACGTCTCAAAGATGAAGATGAGTATTACACCAAACCGCAAATTGCAGCGACCATGATTCGGTAACTACAAGCAATGGAATTTCAGTTTGAATTGGTGCTTGTCGATAGCTTGTATGGCGAAAGCAAAGCCAACTTTGTCGATGTCCTCGGCGAGTTAAACTTGCCTTACATCCTGGCGGTCCGCAGCGCACCTTCAGCAATGGCACCACAGAAGTGCGCTACATGGCGGAGGTGATTTACGGCAAGCGCCACCGAAAGCAGGATTGGTTGCTGACCACTAACCCTGACACCCTGCCAGACAATTCGATTTTCTTTGTCATGGTGGTTGCGCCTGCGGTTGAACTCAAAGAGATTGAAAACCGTTATGGGTTTAGAACTTGGATTGAGTATGGACTCAAGCGAGCCAAAAATGCTTTGGGATGGGCGGACTTTCGCATGACCCACTATGAGTAGATTGATAAAAGGTGGGAGATGGTGATGAGTGCGTTTCTGATGGTCAGTTTGGTTGCTGATGCTTTCAATCTTAGGTGGGTAGATTCCCCGTGGCTTGCCACGAAAATAAATCTTTGCGGTAGTGCGTTCCGAAGGAAAAATTCCGTAATGCCCCGTCTGCTTGCGGCGGGGATAGGAATTTTAGCGCTCCGCATTTTTACTTATTGGTTTTGGGAATGACTGGTATCCCTGGCTTGAGTGGTAGCTCAGGTGGAGGCAGTATTACCTGTTGGCCAGGACGTAGGCCAGAGGTCACCTCCACCGCCATTAGTCCCTCTAAGCCAAAGGTAACGGTCTGTTTGTAAGCTTTACCTTGATGATCTCGGACCCACACAAAAGGGCTCGATCCAGCACTCTGGATCGCCTCGGTGTTCAAAGCCACCACATTCGACCTTTTCTTCAAAATAATCTCGACGTTGACTTGACTACCGGGAATCAACGTATGTCTAGAATTGTCCAGCCGGACCGTTGCGGGCACCCTTGCTTGGCCTGATTGGTTGGAGGATCCCTCTCGGGTTTGCCCCTGAGTTTCAGGCGTAATTGCCTGAGGATACAAGCTCTGGACCCGTCCGTTCAACTTCTGTGCACCAGGCCCGATGATACTGATTCGGGCTAACTGGTTAGGCTTGACCAAGGCCGCATTCAAGGTAGAAAGCTGGAGCTTCACCAGCTGTTGCCTGGGATCACCAAGGGTAAGTAGTTCAGTGCGGAACTCGACTCCATCGCCATTTCTAACGTTGACATTCAAAACCTTGCCATTAATCGGCGCGGTTAAAGTAGATTCTTTAAGTTTCTGCTGAATATTTTGTCGCTCAATCTGAAGCCTCTGGAGTTCAAGGGCAGCTGTGCGGGTTTCTGACTGGGCATCACGTAGGTTTGCCATATTGTCGCGGACTTGATTCTCCAGCTGCTGAACTTCCTGTTGGGCGAAAGCCCCCTCTCGAGCCAGAGCAGAAAGTTTCTGGAGTTGCTGTTCGTTAGCTTGTAGCTGTGCCTGGTCTTCGATAATTCTCTGGCGGTTGCGTGACAGGGTGATCTGCTGTTGCTGGATTGCTACCTGTTGGTCCATAAGGGCAGTTGATCGCTCAGGATAGCGTAGGGTGATAAGCACCTGACCAGCTTTGACCATATCTCCGGGCTTCACTAGCACCTGATCCACTGCACCCTCAGTCGGAGACTGGAGGGTCTGCTGAGCCCGTAGTTCAACAGTGCCACTCTCATTGATCGTTGTTTCAATAGTACCCCGCTCTACCGTGAGCAGCGGCACTGGGACGGGTTTGGCAGGCCGATTCAGAACCACGATGTAAGTGAGCCAGCCCCCTATACTCACCAGCGCCAATGCCCCTGACCAAGCCAGCCATCTAACTCCAGTGTTGAACGCTTGCTTGCCTTGCTGACTGGTCATAGCGATCTTATACTCAACGAGTTCGCTTGCGACCCCCCTCTAGTACTACGTTCACATTTAGACCAAGTAAGCTACCCCATAGTTGGACATTCGAGGTCTGCTGCAAGAGCCTGTTAAAGCATAAGTGATTCAGAGCTCATACAGTGACTCTATCAAATATAGTCTCAATAATTCTCTGGATTTAACCTTTGCTCCCGAGAAGGAATTGAACTAGTCAAGCGTGTATTAATCAGCTATTTGGGGGATGTCATGGAATGCGCGTATTGTTTCTCAGGCAGCCTTGGTAGTATCTGTTTCCCTTTCCTCCGACAGCAGGCCAATTTCTCTTAAACATTCCTGTAAGTAGCTTTGGACCGTAATATCCC
>CADCWO010000044.1 GCA_902806435.1 uncultured Synechococcales cyanobacterium
ACAAACTGCTCAATCACAACTATGCAGACTGGGTAGCAGCGGTTTCTGGACAGCTGGGAGCTGCCACAACCACAGGGTTTGAGCTGAGCAATGCTAGCCTCCAGGTCTTTGAGCGTCAGTCTAAGCCAGGACAAGCGGCTGAGGTGCCTGCTACGGTGAAGGAAGCAGCTACTGCCCAAGCCAAACCTACTTCTATAACCCCTGCCACTGAGCGCCCACCGCGCCAGAAACCGCTCCGCGATGTTCAACTGCGCTAGTGGGTGGAGCAACGTCAACACTTCTGCTCCCCACTCAATCTGTAACAGGACTCAAAGGAGCAGAGCTGACTCCTGAGGAGGGTGATTTACTTCAGCTTTGTCAGGAATCGGAAGAAGCAGTCTCGGCGACTCCTGCAGCGCAACGAATCAGAGCGTAGTTTAGACGCTCTTCTTTGTCATCTACTTCAGCCGTTAGCCAGCTCGAAGGCTGAGCGCTGCATGAGTTCTGTAGTTGTGCGAATGGATCCTTCTCCCACCAACTAAGACTTGGAAGGAGTATCCACGCCGGGGACTTTGATGATAGTGTTCTCGGCTACTGGGGACCAGCAGACGTAGTAGGACAATCTCTGTCTCGGCTCAACCCTTATCAGATGGAGTGCTTGACGAGTGTAGAAGCCAGTCTAGTGCCAGGAGACCTTTGGCATCAGGTCCTGGATGCTATTGTCTTGCACACGCAACAAACCGAAGAACTCCTGAGTATGCTCCACCAGGAGCGTATTCCCCCACGCCTTCTGCAGATGCTAGTCTGGTTAGCCCAGAAGCTTGGTCGTCAGGTAGACCAGGGGCTACTCATTGATGTACGACTGACCCACCAAGATATTGCTGAGATGCTTAGTACAACCCGTGTGACGGTTACACGTCTGCTCAAGCAGTTCGAGCAAGAAGGACTGATCAGGCGCTGCCAACGTCACATGATCAGGCGCTGCCGACGTCACATTATTCTGTGCTGCCACTAGCTTCAACTGGTTTCAATTTCAATACTTTAGGTCCAACTGGAATGGTGACTGCCTATGATGATGGGGCAACTCTTTCTACGTCGTTGTTCAGATGGATACAGTTTCAAGGCTTCTTGTCCCACTCAGCACTGCCCTGCTTGCAACCGCTTTGTCACTACAAGGGGTCCAAGCTAACCTGGCTGAGGTGAGCTCTCCTAAAATCCTTGCTCAAAATCCTAGTTCCCCAAGTCAATCCTCAAGCATCAATGTCACGGGTGTTATCCGCTTCCTAAACGTTGAAGGAGGATGCTATAGCCTCAAAACCCAAGATGGTCGTTCCTATCAGCTGCTGGGTGAATTTCCCAGACAAGACGGCCTTCAGGTTCAAGTGCGGGGAAAACTTTTGCCAAACACAGCCACCATCTGTCAGGTTGGTCAGCCCTTGCAAGTAGAGTTAGTGAAAGCACTTGAGTCTGAAGCTCAGCAGCGGGCACTTGAGGTCAGCATCTTCGGTATCGGTCCTGCTGTAGACCAACAAGCAGTAGAAGCTGTGCGTTCTGTGGTCGGTAGGGCTGTGACTGTTGCAGCTTGTACTCAGCAACCTGCTAACCCTGCACAAGCAGGTGAACAACTAGCTGACATAGAATGGGCACTCCAAGATTTGGGGGGTAATGGTGTGGTTAATAGTCCACAGAGTCCAACACTACGCTTTACTGGCACTAATCGCATTGAGGGCCAAGGGGGCTGCAACTCCTACTCTGCTCAGTCCCAAGTTGACGGCGATCGCCTGACGATTAGCGCACTCATTGCTACAAAAAGGGCCTGTATTGATCAGCGAGCGCAGGAGCAAGAGAGCCGCTATTTTAGTGCCCTTGAGGGCGCACAACGGTTTAGCCTGGAAGGTTCAGAGTTGCTAATTTACAGTAAGGGGCTTGCTAAACCATTGAGGTTTTCCCGGTCGAGCTCCAGTAGTAAGCCCGTAAGATGAGCCAACATCCACAGCTTGTTGCCTAAATAGGTTTAACTAGCTCTGAAGCATTAACAGCCGGACTGTTAACCTGAGTACTCACAGGAAAGGCTACCATCTCTTCTGCTGGATAAGGACTTAGCAGGGGGTACAGCTGTTCGGGTTTTTGTACTTCCGGGTCAAGCCACAGCTGATAGTCCTCAGGCTTCAAGATCACAGGCATCCGATTATGCAAAGGATGTACCAGCTCGTTGGGCTCAGTGGTCAGGTGAGTGCAAGAATCAATCACGCTGCCATCAGGCCCTTTCCAATGCTCCCACAGCCCGGCAAAAGCAAAAGGTTGTCCATCCTTCATCCGGATGTAGTAGGGCTGCTTTTTCCCCTGAGATCGCTGCCACTCGTAGAAGCCATCTGCCAGGACCAGGCAGCGTCGGTGGCGGAAGGCAGCACGAAAAGAAGGCTTTTCACTAACTGTTTCAGCTCTGGCATTGATCATCTTCGATCCAATCTTCGGGTCCTTTGCCCAAGCGGGAATCAGCCCCCACTGGAGCTGCTTGAGCACCCGCTTATGGCTTTGTTGATCAACTACTACCGTTGCCACAGGGTTGGTTGGCGCAACGTTGTACTGAGACTCCAGTGATGGAACCTCCTCTAACTGAAATCTTTCTGCTAGAGCTTCCGCTGGCTGGCTGAGGGTATATCGTCCACACATACTTTTATTCTATCGAGATTAGCGGCTCAGGCTTTAGCAACAGGTAGTTCGCTCCAACAAGTTGTAAAGCGTTTCGATTTACGCTCAGACTTCACCTGCCAGGGCTGTTTGATACCCGCTGCTGCAAACTTCAGCGTCTGTGCCCCCATCTGAGCATTAATCTGATCCATCACCTGCATCAATTTCTGGGCGCGATGGCGCTCCCGCTCATCAAAAAAGTTGGCCTGCACGACCTGAGCCGGGACTAGTTCACTCAGTAGTACCCCAGCTTTCTTGTAGCGATACCCAGCACAAAAGATTGCTTCGGTTGCCCGCAGCGCATACCCCAGCAACTCAGCCGTATCGCTAGTGGCAACAGGTAAGTACGTCGTGCTGCAGTTGTAGTACTGCGGCTCGTCCTGGAAGCGATTCGTGTTCACAAACACGGTCAGCACCCAGGCAGCTAACCCATCTCGCCGTAGCTTCTCAGCGGCTCTTGAGGCATAGGTAGCAACAGCCTCTTGCAGCTCTGCTAGCGACTCCACTGGCCTGCCAAATGAGCGCGATACGCATGTCATTTTCTTCGGCTGAGGACATAGCTCAATCGGGATACACGACATTCCTCCCAGCTCTAGGACAATTCTTAGTCCAACTACACCCATCTTCTGCTTTATCCAGCGCTGGTCTGCATCTCGCAATTGCAAAGCATTGCTCATCCCATTGGCTCTGAGCAGTTTGGCATACTGGCGGCCAATGCCCCAGACATCTTCCACATCGATACTTGCGAGGGCTTGCAAAGATTCAGTACAGTTCGTCAGGTTCCATACTCCCTCAGCTTCACTCAGCTTCTTTGCCAGCCGATTAGCGATCTTCGCTAGGGTCTTGGTCGGGCCAATGCCAATCGATACCGGGATGCCTGTCCACTGGTGGACTGTCGAGCGCAGATGTTGGCCATAGGCACTCAAGTCATGGTTCTTCAGGGTGGAAAGATCTAAAAATGCCTCATCAATGCTGTAGACTTCAACCGCTGGAGCCAGCTGGTCTAAGGTTGCCATGACTCTGGATGAAAGGTCGCCATAAAGCGTGTAGTTAGAGGAATAGACCTGGATGTTGTGGTCTTGGATCAGCTGCCGCAGCTTGAAGGCAGGAACTCCCATCTGGATACCCAGCTTCTTTGCTTCATTCGAGCGAGCTATTGTGCAGCCATCGTTGTTGGAAAGGACAATCACTGGCTGTTCCTCCAGCTTCGGGTTGAACAGCCGTTCGCAGCTCACGTAGTCGAGTAGGCGAGCATTGTTGCCAATGCTCACCCCTCTGAGAACCGGACATGAAAGTTTCCCTTCATCCGGCTCAAGCCCCCATAACGTCTCTGGCTGAGACGCGGCTTCACTACATTCAACTTCTGGCTATGAACCTGTCTATGGCAGTTGGGGTGCAGAAGCACACGGTTTTCCACCGTATCTGCTCCTCCATGAACTCGCTGGACGATGTGGTGGTTATGCCACCCGGTCGCATCAGAGATCAGTTGATTGCAGACAGGACAGATACCGCCTTGCTGCCGCCAAAGCGAGAGTAGCTGCTGTTGCCCTCGAAAAGTTACTTGCATTTTTGCCTCTAATCGGCGCTCAAAGTAAGCTTCCCAGGCAGGGTCATAGGGATTTGCTGCTCCTCTGACTTTGATATGTCTTTTGATGGGTACTGATGCCGCATAGAACAACCGGGCAATGCCAGTTGTTCCATCGCGTTTTGTAAACTTACCCTGGAAAACCCAGTTGTTTTGACCAAAGCTTCCAAAGTATTTGTTCCGTATCCACCGTTTAGACTTGTGCTGATGCCTCCTTACTGCCCACCGCCACAGACTTCTGAAAATGGCAGAATCCACTTCTGAGAACTGGTGCGAACTTACAGCATGACGGTGGTACATTGCCCATCCACGAATCATGGGATTGAGATAGGCAATTAACTCTCCTGCTGTTGCTTGTCGGTTCGCATGGATGACCTTTCGGACTTTATCCAGAAACAATTTAACGTTTGCCCTGGATGGCTTGATCAAAAGTTTGCCATTGTACTTGCGTACATTCTGTCCAAGAAAGTCAAACCCTTCACTGATATGAGTGATTTTGGTCTTTTCTTGCGAAAGTTCCAACCCCCTGAAGCTGAGATAATTCTCAACAAAGGGGTTTACTTCATTTTCTAGCAGTTCTTTCGTCCTGCCAGTAATGAGAAAATCATCTGCATAACGAATCAGGTTGACCAGTGGAGACTGCCCTCGTCTTGGTTTTGGAAATCGAGCATGCAGTGCTGCTTCCAAACCATCCAAAGCAAAGTTTGCCAACACTGGGGAAAATAGAGTAGGGACAGAGCGCACCTTCATGTCTTTCAACCTGCGTGTTTCTCCATCCCTCTCCCCAAACGAAGCGTGACAGTTTCCCGTCACTTCGCTTTCCCTCATTGCAATCGGCTGTGATCTCCA
>CADCWO010000045.1 GCA_902806435.1 uncultured Synechococcales cyanobacterium
TATTTGGAGTAAAATAGACCTTTATATAGTAGAGGAACATAAAGTTGGGCGTTACGGGCACTCAACATTCTAAAGGAGGCAGCAGATGACGCAATCGATTCCAGTACCGCAGCTGATGGTGCTAGAGCCGGGGCAGTCGCGAACACAGCCAGGACCAGCCAAATCCACAGACCTGCGGTGGGCAAGGGCGGAGGAGTTCTTTCGCGGTCGGGAGCTAACAGCAAACGCCCAAAAAGCTTATGCGCGAGAGCTGCGCCGCTTCTTGTGCTGGACGGAGAAATCCTGGCAGGAAGTGACCCACCGGGACATTGACCACTACAAGGCGTATCTGCAGTCCTCGCCCGGTAATGTTGTACATCTGTTGATAGCAGCTTATTTACACTGATACCCCAAATTCATGGCGATTGATATACAAACCAATAACAGCATCATGAACTTCTTCAGATTTCGAGAAGCAAATTGTTCGCCGTGCTAACCGTTTGATCCGAGTTCTTAAAGTTAAATGTTTGCGTTCAATCTTTTGCGTCCTGGCTTTACCGATTTGATGCTGCTGTGGGTCTAAATGCCGTTCATACGCACCCCATCCATCGCTATAAAATCGGTTAATACCGAATGGTTCTAGTAAATGCTTCAGTTTGAGAAATACATCGTCCGTATGGCTTCCTAATACGTAAGCCAGCACGGCTCCAGTCGTGTGATCAATCGCGTGCCACAACCAACGTTGGTTCGCCTTCTTCTGGACGAAGCTCCACATTTCATCCAACTCACTTTCACGAGTTTCAGAACCACCACTCAGCCGAACTGGAACGACCTCGACGTTGATTTGTTCAGGGTCAACCTGCTGCAACAGGGTTTCGTTCACCGCTTGAAGTTGTGCGGCTTTTTTTGAGTTCACTCAGCACTGTTCGAGTACTGACACGTAAGACTCTGGATATATCTCGCACTCCACTACCATTCAAGCTCATCTCAACAATCTGTTGTTTAATTGTCGCCAGTCGTCCTGGATAAGAATGATTGAGAATAAAGGTTCGTCCCTGACACTTTTCACTCCGACAACGAAATCGTTGTTTGCCTTCGGCCCTCTTGCCGTTCTTAACGACGGCAGCATCACTTTGACAATGAGGACACACCACAGAAATCAGTACCATTGTGGACGGCTCCAGTGAGAGAGTTTAACACTCAAGTCTTTCCACCAAAGTTTACAGCATCCTCAGATCTAAGACACTACCCCCACTTTCATATCGACAGGTAGTATAGATGGTAAATAAGCGGGGTTTGGATGTGCACCATACAACGGTATAATCAATTCCCTTTCCAGAGAATTTTCTGTCCTCAATAAATTTTTGCAACACTACCAATTTACCCGCTCAATCTTAGTTTCGTAAGTACCATCTGAAAACAAAGTTAGGAGCCTAAATCCTGGTTGTGCTTGATCAAGCGAGAATTCAACACTTGCAGGTTTAAACTGAATACAGGTTGAAGGTGAACCTAGATAACTCACCCCATGACGATTGTGTTCAAAGGCTTGATGTATATGCCCAAAGATAACCAGCTTTACGTGGGGGTAGCGGTCAATAACTGCAAAGAATTTCTCTGGGTTTTGCAAAGTACTAGTATCTAGCCATTTTGAGTGGACGTAGCAGGGTGGGTGATGCAATCCAATTAGGGTCGGCTTGTGACCAATAGCTCGAAGTTGAAGCTCTAGCCACTTCAAGCTTTCTTGAGAAATTTGACCATGCACACGTCCCTGGACCCAAGAGCTCAGGAGCAGAAAATGCCAACCGCCTTTTTGAAAGGACTTATCGGCAGAAACGGTATGCTGCCTCAGCACTTGTTCCATGACTGGTAAGCTGTCGTGGTTCCCTGGTAGCCAGTAAGTGGGAATTTCCAAGGGTGCCAGTAGCTCCTGAAGGCGCTCATAAGATCTAAAACTCTCATCATGCGACAGATCTCCAGTGAGCAACAAAATTTCTGGGTGAGGTTGAAGCCTACTTAAGTGATTTAAAACTGCTTGAAAGGAATCATTTGTCCGCAGGTTCATGAGCTCTTGCTCATTTTTAGCAAACAAATGTGTGTCTGTAAGTTGAGCAACTAGCAAAGATGAAGGTTTAACCATGGCAACTAAGTTCAATGGAAGCATGATAAAATTAGATTAACAGTAGCAGAGAATGGCGAAGCGCTCTCAGTTGGCTTTTGATTAGATCCTGCCTTGATTAAGTACTAGGCTGCCAAAGGGGCACTACAGTTGTAGATAATTATTAGGGAGCTTGGGAACGCTTACGGTAATGATGGTAACGAGCAAGAGCTTGATGATGTCTGCGCCAAAAAGACCAACGTAGGATCGACTCTAAAGACCAGGAGCGGGGGAATAAAAACCTCCAGACCCATCGCCTCAACTCGGCGAGACTGAGCCGGATGAGAGCCCACGGACCGCTTTGAACGCAACCAGAGAGCCAGCCCTCACCTGAGGAGAAAAAAATGGAGCAGTTGAGAGTTCTCCCAGCGGTTCGGCTTGATAACGCAACACCGAGAGGAAGGCTTGTGCAGCTAAGACTAAGGCAGTGTGGCGATGCCAACCCGTCCAGGAGCGCACTTCATAATCTCCCAAGCCGAGTTGATATGAAGGCGAATTGAAAACACTCCTCGATTCGCCACCGTTGAGCGACAACCCCAACCATAGTCTCTAGGGAGGTGTCGCTGGGAGCGAAAACTTGATAGTAGCTGATAAAACTTGGGTTATCAGGATGTTCAGGACAACGGCGCAAGAGAAACCAACGGCTAAATCCTTCAGGATGACGGCAATTGAGTTTGACACGAGCCCAATCATAGTACCGCTCTCACGAAAGTTCCTGCTCCGGTACTAAGTCGTTGCCAATTCTCGGGTGGGACGGTGCGAGCGAGGTCTTCGGCATAACAGGTTTGGAAGTTGATGGGAGTGGGCTGTCGTTTGTTGACAGTGAGCACATAGGGCTGTTTTACCTCCTGCTCCAGCCACCGCCAGAACGAGGCGTCCCGACTATAAACTTCATCAGCCACGAACCATGCCGGTTGTATCCCCGCATTGATTGCCGAGTGCAACATCCCTTGAGCTAATCTGGTTTTCGTGGCGAACCTTACCTTGCTAGGAATGTGGGCCTTCTTACATCGTTGGCGATCCTGAGTCCAGGACTTTGGTAGATAGAGACGGCGGTCAATCAAGCTCTGCCCTTTCGAGCTGATGTAGGCGAGAAACACTCCAACTTGACAGTTCTCTATCTGCCCTGTTAGACCACAGTATTGTCTCCCCACCCCAACTGATTCTTCTCCCCTCTTGAGGAAGCTGGTTTCGTCTACGGCCAAGATTCCTGCTCCATCATCCAGATGAGCGACTTGGGATTGATCCGGTTCAGTGGACATCTTGAATAAGAGACACTAGAACTTAGGAGGATCAGATGAGTCAAAAAGTCCGCAAAGAATATACCCCCCAGCAAAAGGCAGAAGCCGTTGAGATCGTTCTAACAGCCAAGCAATCGGTTCGGCAAGTAGCTCGAAATTTAGGGATTGCAGAAAGTAGTCTCAGCCGGTGGGTTCGAGAGAGCCAGGTCAGCCCGTCAGCTAAACCTCAGAGCAGTCTGACCAGCGAGGAGCACCAGGAACTGGTACAACTGCGACGGCAGGTGAAGCAATTGGAGATGGAGCGAGATTTCCTAAAAAAAGCGGCAGCCTTCTTTGCACGAGATCTGTCGTAGACCGCTACAAAGTGATCGCAGCAGAGAAGGAAAATTTTCCCATTCGTTGGATGTGTCAAAAGCTGAAGGTGAGTCGCAGTGGGTTCTACCGTTGGTTGAGGGTGAAACCAAGCCAGCGGCAATTGCACGAGAGGATGTTAGCCCAGCAGGTTGCTGATATTTTTGAGCAGTCCCACCAAAGTTACGGTTCTCCTCGCATTACCCTGCAACTAGCTCAGCAGGGGTGGGCTATCAGCCGTAAACGGGTGATTCGGTTGATGCAACAACAGGGATTAGTAGCGCGACGACGACCAAAACGAAGGGGACAAGCCTCAGTGCCTCAGACCCCCCTTGCACCTAATCACCTGAACCGTCAATTTACTGTAGATCATCCCGACCAAGTGTGGGTAGGAGACATCACGTATCTTCCCACGACCGAAGGTTGGTCTTATCTTGCGGTTTGGATGGACTTGTTCTCTCGCCGTATCATTGGCTGGACCTTGGCAGAGCATCTACAAACTGAGCTGGTGCTCGAAGCCTTGCAGCGGGCCTTCGGACATCGCCTTCCTCATCCACAGGGTCTATTGGTTCACTCTGATCAAGGTTGCCAATACACCAGTCATACCTACCGCAAGGTGCTCTCTGCTGGGGGTCTGACTTGTAGTATGTCTCGTCGGGGCAACTGTTGGGATAATGCGGTAGCGGAAAGTTTCTTCTCTACCCTGAAAACAGAATTGCTCTCTAAAATCGGAGTCTTGCCACCCGCTCAATTGCACATCAAAGTTGCCGCTTGGATTGAAGGGTTTTACAACCAGCAACGCAAGCATTCAACGTTGAACTATCTCTCTCCCATTGAATTTGAACAGAGGTATCATGCTGCATCTATACTGAAGCCATCTGCTGCTTGAGCCATTGTCCATAAAAGCGGATCAATCCCACAATGGCAGCGTCGATACAGCAGTATTTATGCACTATCTCAACGAGGTACTAGCTCCGCAATTATGGGCAGGAGCAATTGTGGTAATGGACAACCTCAAAGTGCATCATGCTCACTGCGTCCGCTCTGCCATTGAAGCGGTTGGAGCGCGGGTTGTGTTTTTACCACCCTATTCGCCGGACTTATCTCCCATTGAGCTGTGTTGGTCAAAACTTAAACAATTTTTGCGCTCTAAAGCAGCTCGCACTTATGAGGCGCTTGATCAGGGAATGACTGAAGCCTTGAATTACATCACTGAGGATGACGCAGTCAGTTGGTTCAATCACTGCGGTCTATTCACTTGAAAACTGCTGTAGGACAAAACCAGATTCATCCTTCCCGCTATCCAAGCGTCCCTGGATAGGTGCAGCAGTTCTATTGAACTTGCTCCACACTCAACATACAAGGACAAAAAA
>CADCWO010000046.1:0-827 GCA_902806435.1 uncultured Synechococcales cyanobacterium
CCTAAGAATGCGATCGCTTTTCCAATTACGCGTATAACCGGAATTTCTTCGACTACCTTAAAAGGCGATCACTTTCAGACCGGACGGGAATCGCTTTTTTTTCAAAACCAAAAGTGATTCCACTGCCAGAAAAATTCGAGGGTTCTCCATTTTTTCTATCGGATTATGCCTGGGAGAAAAAAACCTAGAAGCGTTTGACCATAATTCATCCTACCGAGCTATCCTCTAGCGCGTCTCACGGCTCAATAAGAGTGGCAGTAGGCTAGCATAGCCAGCAAGCCAGCATTATCGGAAACATTGGATGACAGTGCAGTGTGTAAAGAAGGGTAATACCAATAATCATGGTGCTTTGATTGGGGATTAGATTCCTTTCTTCGTACGATTTTTTACAAATTCTCGTGTGACCCCTAGTTGTACTCTCCAGGAAGATCAGTTTTTCTAACAGTAATGCTGCCAACTTTCTTACCTGACATTCTCAATAATTCATCACCTGAAAATTCAAAACCAAGCTTTAGTGCTATTCGCGCAATATCATCTGCGGTTGATGCTGCGAGCACCTCGTTTTTAAGTTCAGGTTCAGACTGCATTTTCTTTAAAAATGCTTCGATTTGCTCAAAAGCCATATTTAAAATTTGCTCCTCGCTAGCTACTCGTAATATAAAGAAAAACAGCAGTATATTCTTTAAGACTAGCAGCACAAGGGTATCAAGATTCGGGGGAAAGATGATTATCGCGACGCGCTGCTCTTCATTCAGAATATAGAACCCATTTGATATCTAGCTAGGCGCTAGTAGGATATGGCTTTAGCCCTACCTTAAGTCAACGCA
>CADCWO010000046.1:837-66756 GCA_902806435.1 uncultured Synechococcales cyanobacterium
TGATTATCGCGACGCTTCGATTTCCATGAGTCCTACCAGGTCTGGAGTGATAATCATAGAATCGCCTTCGTTGCTTGGGCGCGAGACCCGTGGTGGGCATAAGCGCTGAAGTGCCTTTGAGTTTCAGTCGTCGCCAGTGGGCAAGGCGGAATCCGTTAAGTGTGGCTTCTCGCCCTCCACCTTTCAACAGGTTTAGCATATGTCGTTGGGCAGCATCCACCGCTTCGAGTGCTTCACGGTCGAAGCGTTCAAGTGCTTCAAGTAAGAGTGCTTCGAGTTCTAAGTGGGCCTGTAGGTAGCGAAGCTGCGCTGGAGTGCAAAGTAGCAAGAAAAAAGCTTGTGTAGTAAGCCTTTCAGCCTCTAAACTGTTAGTTCCAATTTGCTGTGGTTCTGACTTTGGAGTAACGCTCTTTGAGCGACAGAATCAGGGTTTCAGCACCATCAGTGCGCCGAATTAGTGGATAAAAGTCTACTTTGCCTTCTAGCGCAGCTTGTCGGGTAAGAGGGAGCACGTCACCGTGTCCCCCTCCCCTCAGAACTGCTCGTGACAGTCGCTCCCATCAAGCGGCTCAAGCTATCTATCACTCAAAACTGCTCCCACTCGATACACTTGTTGATGGCAAGCTTGATGAAGGTGAATTAAATTCTCCTCTTTATCTGTACCGCCATCTTTGACTTGTACTCGGTGATGAGTGTGCAGTGCTTCTCCATTAAACAATGGTTCATGACAGACTAGACATCGCCAATTCTGGCTCTGGGCAACTCGGTAGTACTTCGAGCCTTTGTCCCAATAGGTTTTGCCATATCGGGTTTGGCGATGCTGCCGGTTATGTTGCAAAGATTTTAAAGTAACAAACGAAGTGGCCTCATTCGTATTACTTTAAGCAATCACTCCGAAGATTTCGTTGATAAACTGTGCTTGAGATACACTGTCCCCTCGACTAATTCCTTTCACTTGTCCTTTTCTAACAGGACTTACGCAAGGGACATTTGGACAGACGGGTGCTTAAGTTGCTCGATTAGGTAACATGAAAGCATTCGAGACTTAATCTGGTAAATCGTTTTGCCGCTTTGATACGCGATCGTTTTGAGACGAGTCCACACGAGCAATGCACAAGCAATGTGGTTGCGTTGTATGCGGGCTTTGCGACATTGACAGGCTTCAACTCCGGTCAACTGCTTTAACTCCCGGTGAAACTCCTCAATCTTTCAACGGATGCCACACGCATCTTGCACAGCATCGGTGAAAGATTGAGCCATGTGCGTTAGTCGCAACATAGTCTGTCCTGTGGGTGGACACAGTGACCCGGAACAATTTCACCGTTCGGCTGAGGCTCACGCCGAAGCCTTCTTGTCTTTGGGAAAGCCACCCACCTTAATGAGCTTGCCTTGCTGCAACTCTTCAGCACTCCAAACCAGTTCATCGACGCGCACGTACGGCCTACAGCCGCTACTATCATCGACTCGTCGATTGACCTTGAGCGGACAGTAATACAGCTTCTCTAGCTGGTCGATCTGCGCCATCAAGGCTTGCGTGGCGTACCAGCTATCCATCAAAACGGTAGAAAACGGTAACTGCTTGCTGTAGACCACCCCTTCGGGGATTGCCCTGAGCGTGGGTGGAAAAATGATTCAGTGTGACTAGAATCCGAAAAGAATTCCCTGAAAACCTTCTGTGGGGAGGATTTTACCCCTCATCGCAGCTTCCCCAGTTCTACCCCTACTAACCGGAGCATAGATTGGTTAACATAATAGGTGTAGCCACGTCGGAAGTATGCCATGAAACTCAAAGATGCTCGTCACCTGTCAGCATCTGCTCAAGAGGCACTGAGATATCGAGTAGTCAATGCCATTGAACATGGCATGAGTAAATCAGAGGCATCTCGTGTGTTTAAGGTGTCGCGTACCGCAATCCATCAGTGGGCCAAAGCTACAGCAGCTGAAGGAACAAAGGCATTAAAAGCAAAAAAGCGGGGACCGCGCTCAAGCTCGCGGCTACTACCCCACCAAGCAGCAACGGCAGTGCGGCTGATGGAGCTACATTGTCCAGATGCTTTAGGATTACCCTTCTACTTATGGACACGCGAAGCGGTACAACAGTTTCTGGCGGGTCGCTTTGAGTTGTCGGTATCAGTGTGGACGGTAGGGCGTTATCTGAGGAAATGGGGTTTTACACCCCAAAAGCCACTGCGTCGTGCCTATGAGCAAGATGCAACAGCAGTGCAGCAATGGTTGCAAACCGAGTACCCCCAAATTTGTCAGCAAGCTCGTCGTCAGAAAGCACAGATTCATTGGGGTGATGAGATGGGTGTTCGTTCTGACTACCAAGCAGGGCGCTCTTACGGTCGAGCCGGACGAACACCAGTTGTACCAGGAACGGGTAAGCGCTTTAGGTGCAATCTAATCTCAACGATTACCAATCGTGGCAAGTTGTACTTCAAAGTATTCACACAACGATTCAATGCTGCACTCATGCTGGATTTTTTGCGTCGCTTGATTCGGCAGTGTGACCAGAAGGTGTTTCTCATTGTCGATGGTCATCCGGTGCATCGCTCACGGGCAGTTAGGCACTGGGTTGAGCAGCATGCTGAGCGCATCCGCCTATTTTTCTTGCCTTCCTACAGCCCCGAACTCAACCCCGACGAGCTACTCAATCACGATGTCAAAGCAAATGCTGTCGGGCGACAACGCGCGGAAAACCAATCCCAGATGATTGAAAATATCCGCAGCTATCTACGTAGCACACAACGCCAACCCAGGGTTGTACAACGTTACTTTCACGAGAAACATGTTGCCTACGCCGCCGCTTAGAAGTGTTCACTATTTACTGCTCTGGTTAGTAAAAGGAATTAGTACTGGGGCATTGCTTAGAATCAGCTCCAGTTCATAGCCTGATTCTGGAACGCCGAAACAGCAAAGCGGATCCGGTAAACATCATGACGAAAAACGCATTCAGCCCCAATACACCCAACACTCCCATGAATGCTTCTACCGAGTTTATTGGGGGCTTGTTGATCATCAGTGCGATCACGGGAACCAATGCCTGAGCGAGCGCTGTTGCAAACAAGGTACGTGCCATTCCCTGTGGCCGTAAACGTGCAATAGTGGCACCAGCGATTCCAATGGCAACTACTCCGAAATACATCAGGTTAACGGGGTTGTCCTCAGACCCGATGATACCAACAGCAAGGTTCATCCAGACGAGAAGTAATGCTGCCGCGAGTGCCATACCGACAGCAGCTCGGTATGCCCTAGTGCCCCCCTTCCTCGCTACCAGCTCATAGGCAAGACCTGTGCTGAAGATGAGGGCACCAGCGACAATGAAGTCGGCCAGGTCCCAGGCTACTTGATCAGTAAACAGCATCGCTAGCAAGGGCACCAGCAATATGAATGCTGTCCCGAGCGCAATACGAATAATATTTTTGTTTTGCATAATGATATATCTGATGTTCTCTCTCATAATTCCCGCCGATGTTTCGACGAACAGCCAAAGAGCGCAACCCAGTAATCCTCGTCCTTCCTCTGCCCGTTCTCGAAGAAGGTCGGTGAAAGTTTGCTCCATTCCCTCGCCGAAGCGCTCATAGTAAGGCTTCGAGTAGAAACGAAGCAGTTTTCCATACCAGCTCCGATATCGTCGTATTGAGCGTCTATTTGCCATACGCAAAAGTATTCGGCAAGAGCCGTCTTTGCTCAGCAACCATCAAGATTTCGCGGTATCGCTCTAATTCTGCAGCAAGTGCTTCTTTGCCGAGTCCAGTAATTTTGTAGTAGATCCGCCGCTCATCGTCCATGTCTGGGTCTACCTTTTTGTCGCTCTCACGTATCAATCCCGCCTCGATCATGCGACCAATCGAGCCGTAGAGTGTTCCAGGCCCCATCTTTACCTTGCCCTGGGAATCCGACTCGACCTGCTTCATGACTCCATAGCCATGGCGCTCCTGTACGGAGAGCGAGAGAAGGATATGAAACACTGCTGGAGTAAGGGGGGTGTTCTTTTTAGCCATGCCTCATATTATATCCGTAACGGATATATGTCAACGCGATAAATAACGGAAAAGCTCCAGATTGGCCCCAAAATAGCAAAGCTGTGATTTGAGACCATTTAGTATATGTGTACTTCTCTGCTGACATGCTCACTGATATGTTGAGCAGGCACACCTCAGTGAGGAGTTACATCAGTGAAGCGACAATGGAAACCAGAGGAACTGAATGAACTACCCCGCCGCAAGCGGACGGGGTATCAAAATTAAAAAAGAGATAATTGCTCATCTCTGTGTAACTTGAGATAGTTGTTGCCTTGTTCCTTAACATACCTGGCAATCATTCCTTCATCCCCGTGTTTCCCGACCGTACTTGCAAAGTAGCCATCGCTCCAAAACTCTCCGCCCCACAGTTGTTGCTTCACCTGCGGACATCGCTTGAATACCTCTCGCGCAGTTAAGCTCTTGAGCATCGTTACCAGTTTCGTCACACTGTAGCTCGGTACTGATTGCACCAGAAAATGCACATGGTCTTTGTCTACCCCAATCTCGATAAACTTCACCTCATATCGCTTCTCGATTTCTAGGCACACTTCTTTGAGCACCGCATCAACCTGTTCGTCGAATACTGCCCGTCGATACTTCGCTGGAAATACTATGTGGTAAAGCAACACTGTGACGTTGTGACTTTTGTGGATGTACTCACTCATCCTTGCATTCTACGCCGCAGAGCAGCGGGGAATCGACCCTTAGAGATTGAAGGAAAGTGCAGACAACTTGATAGAGCTTGAAATTTAAATGGCTCAGGCGGGATTTGAACCTGCGACCTTGGGCTTATGAGTCCCCTGCTCTAACCACTGAGCTACTGAGCCAAACACTTAGCTTAAACGTGTTTTAGGCTTAACTAAAATGCTTTAGTAGCGTAGCACAACGGCAACCATCACCGCTAGGTTCATCAGAAGAGGCACTTCCAGTCAATTGAGGTAGGACATCCTAGTTGGGCAAGCAAAACCCAACTACAGTTGAAACCCAACAGAAAAATTTTCAGTAGGCCAATATTGTCAACAAATTATGTTTGTCTCAAATTCTACAGCTGGCTTAAAAAAGAAACGCAAAAGCTAACCCCGCTTTAAATAGTACATTGGGTTAACTGCGCCTTTCCCAAACCGGTGAATCTCAAAATGCACATGTGGGCCAGTACTACGACCGGTGCTACCCATCTCAGCAATTTGTTCACCCTGGCTGACCTGCTGGCCTGCACGGGCTAGTAGCCGATTATTGTGAGCGTAGAGCGTTAAGCTGCCGTCTGGATGGCGGATTTCCACGACATTACCGTACCCACCCTGATCCCACTCAGAAGCAACTACAACTCCAGGTGCAACGGCTGTGACTGGTGTTCCTACCGGAGCGGCAATATCAACTCCTCGGTGCATCCGTCCCCAGCGCCAACCATATCCAGAAGTTAAAACTCCTTTTGCCGGCCATATATACTGCCCACTACTGTTTGATACTGTTGGCAAATAAGCATCTATTCCAGCTAGAGGTGGTAGTTCAAGACGAGACAACTGCGGTAGAACTGTCTGCTTAACAACAGCAACGTAGGAATCAGGAGCTTTTAGCGTGGGGGTTGCAGGTTCTTGATCTATTAACGCCCTTGCTGCTGCTTGGAGAACGTTCTTTTCAGGTACTGGAGGCCGAAAAGAGTTAATGACAGGACTAGACGCTTTAGAGCCAGACCTAATAGCAGGTACAGGAACTTGAGCAACAAGAATGCCTGCGGATGGTACGTCGCTAACGACATTCAGGTTTGAGTTAGGAAGTGATGCAACCTCCTGGTAGCGAGGTTGCATTTTAGCAGCAGGAAGTTTTAAGGCCTGACCTGCCAGAATAACGTTAGGGTCTTGCAGTTGATTCATACCAACTAACGTTTGTGTTGGCACTCGGTAGTTTTCAGCAATCACCTCAAGCGTGTCTCCAGGCTTAACCTGATAAACTTGATTCTCGAAGTCCTCAGATGAGACTTTTCTGCTGATATTTGCAAGGACTGAGTTTGCTAGTTTTTTATCTACAGCTATCGGCTTATTAGGAACCAGCTGGTCTGTTTCTGCGGATGGGCTTGCTAGCTGAACCGGATTATTGATTGAAGGTGTAGCGTCAAGATTGCTGGCATCAATGGCCTGTAAACTGTCGACAGGCAGTTTAGACAGCGATTTTTCTGACTGAACTGGCAGATTAGCCCTGTTAGAAGGTGGTGCAGATAAAGGCAATACCGATGGTGATGCTGCCAAACCCGGTGTAGGCGACGGTGCGGGTTGTAATCCAACCTGTGGCTGGATGATAGAACTAGCGGCACTACCAGTCAAAAATGCTGAATCAGCATTCGCGGACTTCACCCTTGACCAAGAACCAACTGCTGAATCACCAGTTTCAGGAGCGGAAAATTCTATAGACTCAAGCCCTTGAACGGTTACAAATTTACTGGAAACTTGAAGACCATCATAAGGAGTGATTGAAGGCAAAGGCTCTTCAACGGGAAGAGACAACGGCTTGGCCGCAGGCGAGACACCATTGGCTAAAGCAGACATTGTACCGACTGTATTCTCTGTTGGAGCAGAGGTTAAAAGGGAGGGATTTATAGTGGCAAAGGGCTCTACGATAGCTAATGGCTCTGCTGTAAATGCTTGAACGCCATTTTGAGGTCCCAGCACACTGAAAACCCCGGCTGAAAGAGCAATGCCAAATAGAGTAGTAGATCTGTAAAGCTGCTTCCGGAGCTGCGGTGAAGTTAGTTTAGCAGTATTTAGTGTCCCTTGATGGCTCACTACTGGAAACGGGACAAAGTGATTTTCCTGTAAATTAGCTTCGTTCAAAGAACAACCTCCTAAAACTCCGATATTGGGCACTTTACTGTCTCGATAGGTTACCTCTATGTAACTAAACTGTTGCTGAAGATTACATCAAGGCGAGACACTGATCAACTACATAGATAAACTGGGGGATCAAAACACTTAGGACAGGCTACCCTGCTTCTTGTCTTAAGACAACCTTTTTACGTAACACGAAGTGAGGACTAATTACTTCTATCCCTCATTTCGGAACAGTTGATGAACAACCTTATGATTTTCTGATGTCTTAAACGTAGATAAAAAGGTTCTAAATTCAAAACCAATGACCAAGCTGAGCAACTTTTGTCGTTCATCAGAATCTCAAATGAGGTAGAGCATTAACAAGAGTTAGTAAGGTTTATAAGAATGGCCCTTAAATCACAGAGGTGAATTTAACCTAGTTTCGAGACTAATAACAACTACTTGGATTTGCCTGGTCTGACTAGCTAAGTTTTTCAATAAGTGAGAAATAAATATAAACCTTGGGGTAAGCGACTGAAGCTTAAATCTTGGCTACAGCAAGCTCGCAGTCATTTTCAGGCTTGACAGGGAAAGTCAGGCCAAACAAAAAAAGTGCTAACTAAATTTAATGTTTTTGCTGCTCAACCTAGCAGAAAATTCATAGGAATTTCTTATATAACTACATGGTAGTTTCATTTAGATAACCCAACTGACGACGGGCTTCAAATAACCCTAGAGCAGTACTGACAGAAAGATTTAGGCTGCGCACACGAGGTTGTGTCATTGGAATACGCACTATTGTGTCGCATCCATTCATCACCTCTATAGGTAGCCCAGTAGTTTCACTGCCGAATAAGAGCCAGTCATCCTCTTGAAATTGAAATTGGATGTAGTTACATTTTCCGGTTGTACTGAAGCCAATTCGCCGTCCGCTTTGCCTACTAAAATGTTCTACAAAGTTTTGCCAAGAATCATAGCAGTGCAATTTGACATAGGGCCAATAGTCCAGGCCAGCCCGTTTGAGGTAGCGATCGCTAACTTCAAAGCCAAGTGGCCCAACAAGGTGTAATTCTGTTCCTGTTGCCGCGCAGGTACGGGCAACGTTACCTGTATTAGGGGGAATTTGAGGGTGAACTAGTACAACCCGGAGCATGAAATTAATCGCAGAAAAAGGTAATTCAAGAGGCGGGAGTTAAGGGCCAACTTAACTGAAAGATTGATATGCTTTTTTTATCGCAGAAAACGGGTCACGTCTAATCAGGTTTTCCTATGATTCAACTGGATATTCATACTGCAAGGGGTTGACAAGTTTTTTCGGTTATTGCCAATTCTGCTGCGGCAGCGGACTGGGTGGCTTGAGTAAGCACCGTTTGAATATCAAAATGTTGATGATACTTTAACCATTGCTGAGCAGTATTACCATCTTCAAGAAGCTTCCTGAGCGGTGTTAGAAAACAGCTAAAGCCTGCTTGTTTGGCTACAGACCAGGTGCCTTTGTAAAGTTCTTCAATCCAGTCTCGTGCCAGAATTTCTCTGCCGTCTTCCCAGTGATGTAATTCTGCCTCTAAGCTACAACGAGCGGCAGCGGCTTCATTGGCGTCGGCTAATTGGCTTAACTCTTCAGCCCTCAAACTACTGGCTACTAGAGGGTCAAGATTTGGGTTGTTAATTAACTGGAGAAGGCGAGCTTCTAATAGCGCTGTAATCGCTAAGAGAGTAATCGGATCAAAAATCAAGTCACAAATTCTCAGTTCTAAGCGATTGAGATTGTAAGGACGGCGATCACCATTCGGGCGGACTGCACTCCAAAGATGACGGACATTTTGCATTGTACCTGCGGCTAGCTGAGCTTGCGTCCAACGAATGAAGTGAGCATGGCTTTCAAATAGAGGTACTTGAGCAGGCGTTTTTGGAAATAGCCCCCAGCGGGTAGAGTGGTACCCAGTAACACGCCCATCTAAAAAAGGTGATGAGGCACTTAAGGCCAGATATAAGGGAGCTTCAACCCGAACCAGGCGACAAGCTCTCATCAACACTTCAGGGTCAGCAATACCGACATTGATGTGAATGCTGGCAGTAACCACCTTAGTGCCATAGGTGCGCTCAATATACTCGTGGTAGGGATTGTTGGGGTCAGAGCGATAAAAGCGATCGCTACCTCCCAACGCTAGGGTACTACCCGGAATTATCGTGTAGTCGCCTAGGGTTTTTAGATACTCCCGCAATCGCAGCCGGGGTTTAATTAAGTCACATAGTAATTGCTCGTAAGTATAAGAAGGCGCCGTAGTGTACTCGACATTGCGACTATCGGGTTCGCGGACAAAGCCATCCAGTGCTGCTACAACTTTGTCAGAGAGCCCGACTACATCACCTTGGGGCGTGCCGGTAAACATTTCAACTTCAAAGCCTTTTGACAGCAGCACAGGTTGTCCTCTCAGGTGAAAGCGTCTTTTATACTCTAATACTGTGGGCAAACAAGCTTTACACCTGTTAGGAGGTTGAGGGTACTGATCTGAGAGCGGTTTAGCCTTAACGCGATACTTTAAATTCAATTGAGTAAACGTTGACTTCTGGCTATTAATCCCGGCGGCTAGCCAAGACAGGAGTGTTAAAATCAGTATTGATTTATCCCTATCTCGACCGGGTTACTGGGCTTCAGTCATCACCTCAGCTAACTAGGTTGCTTCTTTACTTTGTCCTCAATAACTGGTCCAATGGCTAATTCTTCAACGCAAACTCGCTCCGAGCGTAAACCTTCCAAAGTAGAGGGCCTCAAGGAACGTAGTAACTACCTGCGGGAGCCGCTGAGCACGGAACTTTCGGAGGACACCAATCATTTTAGCGAGAACGCCGTCCAAATCTTAAAGTTCCACGGCTCTTACCAGCAAGACAACCGGGATAACCGCGTTAAGGGTCAGGAGAAAGACTACCAGTTTATGCTACGGACCTGTAATCCAGGTGGAGCTATTTCTCCCCAGCTTTACCTAGCCTTGGACCAGTTATCTGAGGAGTATGGCAATCATACGCTACGGGTGACAACGCGTCAGGGCTTTCAAATGCATGGCATCTTAAAGCGCAACCTGAAGACCGCGATCGCCACCATTATTCAAAACATGGGGTCTACCCTGAGTGCCTGCGGTGATGTTCCGCGCAATGTGATGGCTCCCCCAGCCCCCTTTAAGAACCGGCCAGATTATGAGTATGCCCGTGAGTACGCTGCCAACATTGCTGGCCTACTGCGGCCCCAAACCGGAGCATACTACGAGATTTGGCTGGACGGAGAAAAAGCAATTACCGCCGAAGAAAATCCAGAGGTAACTAGGGCTCGCCAGTCTGACGGTAACGGTGTTCTATTGCCAGATCCACAAGAGCCACTATTTGGTCAGCACTATATGCCTCGGAAGTTCAAGTGTAGTGTGACTGTGCCGGGAGATAATTCTGTTGACCTTTACTCTCAAGACATCAGCCTAGTGGTGATGATGGAAGCAGGAGAGTTAAAGGGGTTCAACGTGTTCGCGGGGGGTGGTTTAGGCCGTACTCATAACAAAGAGGAGACCTTTGCCCGTCTTGCTGACCCAATTGGCTATGTCGCCAAAGCGGATATCTACGATTTAGTCAAAGCTGTTGTTGCGACTCAAAGAGATTACGGCGATCGCGTCGACCGTCGCCATGCCCGGATGAAGTATCTGATCCATGACTGGGGTGTAGATAAATTTCGTTCGACTGTGGAAGGGTACTTCGGTAAGCCTTTAGAACCCTTTAAACCCCTGCCGGAGTTCAAGTACAAGGACTTTCTGGGTTGGCATGAACAGGGAGATGGCAAGCTTTTTCTGGGGATCTCGATTCAAAACGGACGCGTTAAAGATGAGGGTTCGCTACACCTCAAAACGGCTCTGCGAGAAATTCAGCAGCAATTTGCCTTGCCAATCCGTCTATCACCCAACCACAACTTGCTCCTGTGTGAAATTGAACCGGATCAGCAGCAAGAGATTCAGGAAATCTTGGATCGCTGCGGTGTGCAGATGGAATCTGAGATCGATCCCCTAGTCCGCTATTCTATGGCCTGCCCTGCTTTACCTACCTGTGGTTTGGCAATTACAGAATCAGAACGGATCATGCCTAGCATCCTGGAGCGGATTCAGTCTCTGCTGAATAAAGTAGGCCTAGAGCAAGAGCATTTTGTGATCCGGATGACGGGTTGCCCCAATGGTTGCGCTCGTCCCTACCTGGCAGAGCTAGGTCTAGTTGGTAAAGCACCGAATAGCTATCAGCTTTGGCTCGGTGGGACACCCCATCAGACGCGTTTAGCCGAAGTTTATATCGAGAATATGAAGCTGGAGGATTTGGAAGCAACTCTAGAACCTGCACTGGTTTACTTCAAGCAGGAGCGCCAGCGCCAGGTAGAGCCGGAAAGCTTTGGTGAATTTTGTCATCGGGTAGGGTTTGAGGAACTGTTGCGCTTTGCCACAATCTACAATCAATCTGCGGCAGACTCAACAACCGGCGATTTGGCTCAATCCAGTAGTGATGATGTTATTGAGCCAGTTGCCTCTGAATCTAGGCTCAGCGGTGTTCGCCGCAGAGTCAGTATCCGGGATAGTGTTTACCTACGGCTGAAGGAAGTTGCAGACCGTCAAGGCAAGTCTCTAACAAGTCTGACAACTGAAGCAATTGAGGCTTACCTCCAAGCTAACTCTGAGGCTAATACCAACTAGATGCGGATTGCTGGTTGGGTCTTACCTCAGATGTTGCTTGTTTGTTCTGCCTATCCTATGAGAACTGCCGCAGAAAGCGCAAGTCGCTGTTGTAGAGGCGGCGAATATCATCGATCTGATGTAAGACCATGGCTAAGCGTTCGACACCAAAACCAGCGGCAAACCCGGTATATATTTCTGGGTCGTACCCTACGGCCTTGAGAACGTTTGGATCAACCATGCCGCAGCCCAGTACCTCTAGCCAGCGTCCCTGCCACTGGACATCTACCTCCGCGCTAGGCTCAGTGAAAGGAAAGTAGCTGGCCCGGAACCGGATTGGCAGTTCACCAAACATTTCTTCTAAGAAGACTTTAATTGTTCCCTTGAGGTCTGTGAAGGTCAACTCCTCGTCAACAGCTAAAATTTCAACCTGGTGAAAAACGGCTGAGTGGGTAGCATCTACGGTATCTCGACGGTAGCAGCGTCCGGGAGCGGCAATTCGGATCGGGGGTTCGTTCTCTTCCATGTAGCGAATCTGCACTGTGGAGGTATGGGTACGCAGCAGATTGCCGTCAGAGAGATAAAGGGTGTCCTGCATATCGCGGGCTGGATGGTCGGCCAAGAAGTTTAAGGCTTCAAAGTTGTAATACTCTGTCTCCATTTCCGGCCCCCAGGCCACGGTATAGCCTAGGCCAACAAAAATATCTAAAGCCCGGTCGATAGTACTGTTGAGTGGATGCACCCGGCCTTGAGGACGGTAAGAGGCGGGCATCGTCACATCCAGCGTTTCTGCCTCAAGTTGCGCTTCGATCTGTGCTGCTTGGAGGGTTGCCCGTTTGCGGTCTAGCTCCTCGGCTAGTACTTCCTTAACTTCGTTAGCCAGGGCTCCAATGCGGGGGCGATCGCTGGCCTCTAGCTTGCCCATCCCCCGCAAAACTTGAGAAAGCTCACCTTTCTTGCCTAAGTAGTTAACGCGTAGCTGTTCTAAGCGCTCTAGAGTGTCGGCAGTAGCGATCGCGCTGTGGGCTGACTGCCGGAGCTGATCCAATTGCGCCTCAAGTGATTGCTGAATGGTCATGGGATAAACAACTGAGCGGTTAGAATTTTTGGATGGCAACTGCGAAAAAGCAGTCTCCTCTTAACAGTTTATTAGCGATAGCGATTTTACAGCAGTCTTCTATGGGCTGGCACAGGTACAACTTTATTAAGAGCACTTCCAGCTGCTAATGGTTAGAGTACAGACATGTATAGCTAGTTAAACTTTCTGGAGAAGGCAACTCGAAACTAGAATCTCGCCAGATAAACACCACAAGCTATGCTAGGGGCAACCTTTTAGGCCATTGATTTAGTGTACAAATCGCTCTTGATACAATTTGACTGCTGCGATGAAAGTATTAATTGGTAATGACGATGGTATTTTTGCCCTAGGTATTCGCACCTTAGCCAACGCCCTGGCCGCAGCGGGTTATGAGGTAACAGTTGTGTGCCCCGATCGCGAGCGATCGGCAACAGGTCATGGTTTAACCATGCATGAACCAATCCGTGCAGAACGGGTGGAATCGATATTTCATCCTACTGTCAAAGCTTGGGCTTGCTCTGGCACTCCCTCCGACTGTATTAAGTTAGGACTAGGGGCCTTGTTGGACGGTCCTCCAGACTTTGTCCTCTCAGGCATTAATCATGGTCCCAATTTGGGCACTGATGTCCTCTACTCTGGTACAGTGGCCGCAGCAATGGAGGGGGCAATCGAAGGCATTCCTAGCGTAGCGTTTAGCCTTGCCAGTTTTTCTTGTCAAGAGTTTCAGCCTGCGGCGCAGTTTGCGAAAACTCTACTAGCGCAACTGGCAGCATCACCTTTACCAAAGGTGATGTTACTCAATGTCAATGTCCCAGCCTTACCAGGGAAAGAGATTGCTGGAGTTGCTGTCAGCCGTCAAGGAATTCGCCGTTACTATGATGTGTTTGAAAAACGGGTAGATCCCAGAGGTAAAACCTACTATTGGCTGGCCGGAGAAGTTTTAGAGGAGCTAGAGACACCGCAGGCAAGCTCATCGCAGCAGGTTCCCACCGATGTTGAAGCGATTCGTAATGCCTACATTACAGTGACGCCTCTCAAGTACGACCTCACCTATACCCCAGGGCTGGTTGCGTTAGCCGACTGGTCAACAACCCAAAAAATCCACAACGATGCCTTATCCTGGATAGGACTTGAAGAACTAATTGCCATGTTGTGACGGTAAGCAAGGTTTAGCCGCTTAATGGTGGCGGAGAATCCACCATCCTCCCTTGAACGGATTAAATGTCTCTGCAAACCTATGGCAGAATGTAAGCTGTGTGGGTTACTTCTTCATTAGCAACTGCTCTAACACCAACTTCCGTTGCACTGGGAAACTTTGACGGCGTCCACCGGGGGCACCAGCAGGTTATCCAGTCGATGTGTCTGGCCAGCTCTAGGCCATCAACTTCTAGTCACTCAACCGCTGGGGATAGCAACTGCAAGAGGGTAGACAGAATTGAATCTTCTCTGGGAAGCCAACCTGAGTCATCCCGATTAACTAGTGAGCATTGTAGCTACCCAACGGTAGTTACGTTCAACCCTCACCCCCAAGAATTTTTTAGCGGTCAACCGCGAACCCTGCTCACTCCAGCTGGTGAGCGAGAGGAACTATTGGCAAGTCTGGGGATTGCCCAACTGGTGTTACTCCCCTTTGACCGGGATCTGGCGTTTCTCAGTCCGACCGATTTTGTCGAGAAAATCCTGGTGCAGCAGCTTCAAGCCCAGTGCATTAGTGTTGGATCCGATTTCTGCTTTGGCTACCAACGCTCTGGCACGACTGCTGACCTCAAAGCGATCGCCGCTACCTATGGAATCGCAGTCACGGTAGTACCCCCCTACACCTGTGCTGGTGAGCGCATTAGTAGCTCCGCGATTCGTCAAGCTTTGCAACGGGGGGAGATGCAACGAGCTAACCAGCTTTTAGGTCGCTCTTATAGCCTGATTGGCAAAGTGATTCAGGGCCAGCAGTTGGGAAGAAAATTGGGGTTTCCCACCGCAAATCTACAAGTGCCTGGAGAAAAGTTTTTACCGAACCAAGGCGTTTATGGTGTGCGCGTTCAAAGTTCTACCCTGGCGCAAGAGCAAATTGGGGTGATGAATTTGGGCTATCGTCCGACGGTGAATGGCCTCAGCCAAACCATTGAGGTACATTTGCTCGACTGGTCTGGCGACCTTTATGGGCAAACGCTAACCGTAATTCTGGAACAATTTCTGCGGCCTGAGCAGAAGTTTGAGACTCTAGCGGATCTGAAGGCTCAAATTAGTGTAGATTGTGCAACCGCCCGCTCCTATTTGGCACCAGTTAGTTAAGCGCAAGGCTTTAGTTTTGAGAGTATTCAGAGAATTTTAAGGTGCTGAGCTGGGCATGATAAAGATACCAAGCTCATCAGCTTCACTAAGGGGAATCAGCATGAGACACCGCATTGAGCAGCTGGTGCAGAACCTCAACCGCGTCATTGTTGGTAAACAAGAAGCAATCCGCCTAGTCCTCGTCGCTCTGATCTCTGGGGGGCATGCCCTGCTAGAAGATGTTCCTGGTGTGGGCAAAACCCTGCTTGCAAAGGCCCTAGCTCGCTCCATTGACGGCCAGTTTGCCCGAATCCAGTGTACTCCTGACTTGCTACCAACAGATTTAACTGGCACTAATATTTGGCACCCTCGCCTGGGGGAGTTTGAATTTCTGCCCGGCCCTGTTTTTGCCAACGTGTTATTGGCAGATGAAATCAACCGGGCGACGCCGCGAACCCAGTCTGCCTTGTTGGAAGTGATGGAAGAGAATCAAGTGACCATTGACCGGACTTCTCATCCAGTTCCAGAACCATTTTTTGTCATTGCAACGCAAAACCCTGTGGAGTATCAAGGTACTTTTCCCCTACCAGAAGCCCAACTGGATCGCTTTGCTTTATCGTTTAGCTTGGGCTATCCAACTGAGCAAGAGGAATTACAGATGCTAAAGCGTCTGGAATCTGCCAGTAACCTGGCTACACTCCAATCCTGCCTTTCGCTGGAAGATGTGCAAGCATTACGCCAATGCTGCGCCCAGGTAAGAGTAGAAACACCCTTGCAGCAATACATTGTTGATCTGGTACGTGCAACCCGCCAGGATGAAGAGATTGCGCTTAGGAGCCAGCCCTCGTGGTACCGTTGCGCTTCAACGGGCTAGTCAAGCTTTAGCTTTCTTATTGGGGCGAGATTACGTCATTCCGGATGATGTCAAGTTTTTAGTTCCCTATGTCCTTCGCCACCGCCTGATCCTAACTAGCGGTCGAAACTCCAGTACAATCATTGGACGTTTGCTTCACGCCACACCAATTCCCTAAGGACAACTCAAGATTTTATTAGCATTCGTTGTTAATTGGGGAACAGTCAGTAAGGTTAGATACTCTTTAAAGCCTGCTTGTTCCAATCCACTGGCTTACATGCTCAGTTGCCGGTGGGATATTAACAGTCCTTAAACTAAAATTGCTCAAGACAATCTCGAGCAAAGTCTGTTAAGTTAGCCCAGCACTAGTCGTTTACTGCCCCAGCTTCTTGAGTCGCTATTGTTCATCGCTTTTTGTGACGTAGATATGGACTTTCTCTTTATGTGCAAAGTTACGACCGGAGGATATCTAGGCATCTGATGCGATCGCATTTTCTCTCCCGTAAAATTGTTAAGCAGCGTCGAGGCGCTATTGCTCTGGCTTTGGCTAGCAGTTTGCTTGCCCAACCAGGCGTCCTCTTCCCCTGGTTAGGAGGGGTTGCTCGAGCTCAGCTCACCGCTTTTTGCAAGTTGTCGACCAGTACGATCGCTCAGAAAGACGCCGCCCGGCAAGCTGCCTTCGCAGGCGACCAAATAGCTACGGTTGAATACCAGCAGCTTGTACAGGCGGATGCTCAACGTCTACGCCAGTGCCGCAGTCAAACCTGGCCGCAGACCCAAGCCATCTGGCTGCGTCTTTACCCCTGCGACTTGCAACCTGGCGTCCTGGATGACGTAATGGATCGAATTGTCAACCAAGGCTATAACCAGGTTTATGTTGAGGTCTTCTACGATGGGCAGGTCCTGCTGCCATCCACAGACAACCCGACCGTTTGGCCGTCAGTCATTCGTACTGGAGAGGCCGCGAAAGCAGATTTGCTGGCCCAAGCGATTCAAAAAGCTCATGAACGTGGGCTTAAGCTCTACGCTTGGATGTTCTCGATGAATTTTGGCTACTCCTATGGTCAGCGCGCTGATCGACAGCAGGCATTGGCCCGCAATGGTCGAGGGCAAAGCAGTCTTTACGTTGCCAATAACGGGGGGCTAGCGATCGATTTCTCCCAGCAGGAAGTCGATAAAGTGTTCATTGATCCCTACAATCTGCAAGCTAAACAAGACTATAACCGGCTGGTGCAAGCGGTTCTCCAGCGCCAGCCGGATGGGGTGTTGTTTGATTACATTCGCTACCCGCGCCAGACTGGGGCAGCTTCTGTGACTGACAAAGTAAGCGATCTGTGGATTTACGCCAGTGGTGCCCAGCAAGCTTTAATCCAGCGCGGCTTGAACAACAAAGGGGTTAACCTGATCCAGCGGTTCTTACAAAAAGGATATATCAGTACCTACGACATTGCTGCTTTAGATCGGCAGTACCCGCAGGAAAGAGAACCCCTGTGGCAAGGGCGCAATCCTCCGCTCAGCTTGTCTAAGCAACTATTACCAGCAGCAATCCGGCAACCTAGGTTGCAACAGGAACTCTGGTTATTGAGTGCTGCGCATGCCTTTCAAGGCGTGGTAGATTTTTTAACTGCTGCCGTTCTACCGGTGCAGCAACGTGGCATTCCTGCTGGGGCTGTGTTTTTTCCAGACGGAAATCGCCGGGTTGGTCGAGGGTTTGATTCCCGGATGCAACCCTGGGACCGCTTTCCAAGTTCGATTGAATGGCACCCCATGTCCTATGCTGTCTGTGGCAATACGAGCTGTATTGCCAGCCAAGTCCAGGAAGTTCTGCGCGCCGCTCCTTCAGGAACACAGGTCAGCCCAGTCCTGGCCGGAGTTTGGGGACGCGCGCTCCAAAATAGTCGGCCTTCTCTGGAAGCGCAGATGGCAGCTCTACGGCAATTTGCACCACAAATTAGGTCCGTGAGCCACTTTGCCTATTCTTGGCAAGAAGATCCTACTTCAGCCCGTAATCGCCGTTCTTGTCGCCTGCGTTAATTGGTTTGGCAAGCTGGAATGCTAAGCCTGGAATGACCCTACAGGCTATCCCGGATAGTTAGGTAATGGATGTAGGCCCTGAGAGACGCTAGATTTAGCACAAGCGATTGGGTCGGTTTAAATCCGCCGCAGACATGGGGGGTGTCGGCAGTATTCTGCTAACGTAGCCAATAGAATCCAAGTAAAAAGATCATGGCAGAAGTTCTGTTATTTAATGCCCTGAGAGCGGCGATCGATGAAGAAATGGCCCACGACGACACCGTATTTGTGCTGGGCGAAGATGTCGGCCACTATGGCGGTTCCTATAAGGTGACCAAGGGGCTGTACGAAAAGTACGGTGATCTGCGAATTCTGGATACCCCGATCGCCGAAAATAGTTTTACAGGTATGGCTGTTGGCGCAGCAATGACCGGGTTGCGCCCAATTATTGAAGGCATGAACATGGGATTTCTCCTGTTGGCCTTTAACCAGATTTCTAACAATGCGGGGATGCTGCGTTACACTTCTGGCGGTAACTTTCGGATTCCCCTAGTGATTCGGGGTCCCGGTGGTGTGGGGCGGCAACTGGGAGCTGAACACTCCCAGCGTTTAGAGGCCTATTTTCAGGCGGTTCCCGGCTTGAAAATCGTTGCTTGCTCTACCCCTTACAACGCGAAGGGACTATTGAAGTCAGCGATTCGCGATCATAATCCAGTGCTGTTTTTTGAGCATGTGTTGCTCTACAACCTGAAAGCTGACCTGCCAGAGGAAGAATATTTGCTGCCTTTAGATAAAGCGGAAGTAGTCCGCGAGGGCAAGGATGTGACAATTCTCACCTACTCTCGGATGCGCCACCATGTCACCCAGGCATTGAAGCCCTTAACTGAGGAGGGATACGATCCAGAAGTTATCGATTTGATTTCCTTGAAGCCTTTAGACTTTGACACCATTGGAGCTTCGATTTGCAAGACTCACCGGGTGATTATCGTTGAAGAGTGCATGAAGACCGGCGGCATTGGAGCTGAGTTAGTGGCTTCGATCAACGATCGTTACTTTGACGAATTAGATGCCCCAGTTGTCCGGATGTCTTCCCAGGACATCCCCACCCCTTACAACGGACGACTGGAGAACTTAACGATTGTCCAACCTCAGCAGATTGTCGAGGCTGTGAAAGAAATGCTAGCGCTCCAAGTGTGAAACTTAAAGATTTTATGATTGTGGCAGTACAGGTATGAAAAGACAGCGGTTATTCTTGGCCCTAATTTTGGTCTTGGTGATTGGGTCAATTACGATCATTTCCCGAATCCCGGTTCGGCTAGGGCTAGATTTACAAGGCGGTGCCCAACTAACACTCCAGGTAAAACCCTCTGACACTGTTAAAGAAATCACTCCTCAGGTCTTAGAAGGTGTGCAACGGGTGGTAGAAGGCCGGATTAACGGTTTGGGTGTGTCAGAAGCTCTGGTCCAAACTGTGGGCCAAGATCAATTACTCGTGCAACTGCCAGGGGTAAGTGACCCCCAACAGGCGGAGCGGATTCTTGGAGGCACCGCCCAGTTAGATTTCCGTACCCAAAAACCTGGCACAGACGTGCAATTGCAAGTGCTACAAAAAACTGAGCAAGAACTGCTGGCCCAGCAAGCGCAGTTGAGGCAGGCTAAGGATCAGGCAGCAATTGACAAAAATCAAGCGGCTTTACAAAACAATTCTAAGGCGATCGCTGAGCTATACGAACCAACTGGTCTGACGGGTAAAAATCTCAAAGACGCGTTTGCCCAACCCACAGGTCCCGGCTCGGATAGCTGGGCTGTAGTCGTGCGCTTCAGCGGTGAGGGTGGGCAAATGTTTGCCGATCTAACGAAAAAGATCGCCGGTACAGGGCGGACCATTGGGATTTTTCTGGATCAAAAACTGATCAGTGCCCCCTCAGTGGCCGTAGAATATGCCCAAACTGGAATTACTGGTGGCAGCGCGGAGATTAGCGGCCGCTTTACTGCTCAATCTTCCAACGACTTAGCAGTGCAGCTACGTGGGGGCGCTCTACCCGTACCTGTAAGCGTTGTCGAAAACCGGACGGTTGGCGCAACCCTGGGCAAAGACAGTGTGCGGCGCAGTATCTATGCCGGTCTGGGGGGCCTAATCTTGGTTTTGATCTTTATGGTCGCCTACTACCGCCTGCCGGGGTTGATTGCCGACTTGGCACTGACTCTGTACGCGCTGTTGACCTTCGCCATCTTTGTGTTGCTGGGCGTCACCCTTACCTTGCCAGGGATTGCCGGGTTTATTCTCAGCATTGGCATGGCGGTTGACGCCAACGTGTTGATTTTTGAGCGAACCCGTGAGGAACTACGGGGGGGGAAAACCCTCTACCGCTCAGTGGAGTCTGGGTTCTACCGCGCCTTTTCTAGCATCTTAGATAGCAACGTCACTACTTTGATCGCCTGCGGCGCGCTCTTCTGGTTGGGGGCTGGTCTAGTGCGAGGATTTGCGATCACGCTAGCGATTGGGGTCTGTGTCAGTATGTTTACAGCAATTACCTGTAGTCGTACCTTACTGCTGACGGCCCTCAGTATTCCAAAACTGCGTCAGCCCAGCCTGTTCTGCCCGAAAGTAGAGGTGGCGCGATGAAGCTGAATGTGATCAAACAGCGATCGCTGTGGTGGACCCTTTCAGCGATTGTGATCATCAGTGGCTTAATTGCCATGATTATTTCTTGGCAGCAGTTCAATGTCCCGTTGCGGCCCAGCCTAGATTTTGTCGGAGGCACCCGGCTGCAGTTTGAGCTGGATTGTACTCAACCTAGCAACTGTAGTCGTCCGATTGAGCTTGCCACAGTCCGGGATGTCTTAGCTAAGCAGAATTTAGCTAACAGCAGCCTTCAAATTCTAGGCACAGACCAGCACGCGGTTTCGATTCGTACGGTGCCTTTAGATGTAGAACAACGCAGCCAGCTCCAACGCGTTTTAAGTGAAAAAATTGGAGCGTTTGACCCCACCAAGACGCAAATTGATACTGTCGGGCCGACAGTTGGCCGGCAACTTTTGAGTTCCGGTCTACTGGCCCTACTGGTCTCCTTTGCCGGAATTACCGTTTACCTAAGCCTGCGTTTCCAGTTGGACTACGCCTTTTTTGCGATCGTCGCTCTGTTACATGATGTGCTAATTACCGTAGGCATTTTCGCCATTTTAGGGTTAGTGCAGGGTACGGAAGTTGACAGTTTGTTTATTGTTGCCTTGCTAACAATTGTTGGTTTTTCGGTTAATGACACCGTGGTGATCTATGACCGAATTCGGGAAAACCTGAAGCTGCACCCAGAGCGATCAATTGACCAAGTCGTAGAGGATGGGGTGAATCAGACCCTGGCGCGGTCTATTAATACGACTTTGACAGTTTTGCTCACCCTCTCGTCAATCTACCTGTTTGGGGGTGAAACCCTCAAGAGCTTTGCCTTAGCTTTAATCATCGGGTTTGCGATGGGCGCTTATTCCAGCATTTTTGTTGCCAGTACATTACTCGCCTGGTGGCGCAATCGCACCCCGGGGGGGGCAAATCCGGTTGTAATGAGTAGACCTGACATCAATGTCATGCCTTAATTTCGAATGTAAAGAGGCTTATCCGCTCTGGTCCTAGGTTTTATGGATCAATCTCAAGACCTGCCATCTGGCCCCATTGAGTTAGTGCCTGACTCAGCCCTAGTTCAAGAAATAGAACAGCTGCATCGGCTTTCCGTATATGGCCGTTGGTTAGTCGTCTGTTTGCTCTGGTTGACTGTTGGTACTTTGAGTCTGTGGAACTTGCGATCGGCAATTCAACTGCTACTGGACTACTTTACCTGGGCAGCCGTCCGCTACGGCATTATTTATAACCGGCTACCCTCGCTAGGGCTAATCTTTTGTATTGCCATGACCGTTTCAGTTCTAGTTTGGCAAACTCGAAATATTCTTTGGGGCAGACCTCGTCGAGAACAAAAGCGGCTAGAGCAACAGGTGTTACGCATCCGTCAGCAAGGTCCTAGCCACCCTTTATGGAAATTTGTGCGAGGTGCCGCCCCAATCAGAAACTGAAAGACTACCTTATAACTTGCTTTGAAGTTGTTACCCAAGGCTTTTGGATCATGAGCTGCTGCAAGGCGATCGCCTTGCCAGTTCTTGTATCCCTTGCTTAGAGGATGTTTGAAAATGCGAGATTGTCCTAGAAAAGCCTTTTGGTAGTAGGCTGTCATCGCCAAACGATAGCCTCCAAAGAGCAATGAGTAAATCATATCCAAGTGACTTGAGCCGAGAGCAATGGGACCTTCTTCAAACGCTATTACCTCAGTCCAAACGTCGAGGCCGTCCTCGAAGCGACCTGTTTTTGATTGTTAACGCCATTTTTTACGTTTTGTGTGAAGGCTGTACTTGGCGAGGCTTACCTGGAGACTTCCCCCCTTGGCAAACGGTCTATACCTACTTTCGCAACTGGTGTCGGGACGGAACCTGGGTAACAATTCACGACCACCTTTACCAATGGAGTCGAGTTGATGCTGAGCGTCCCAGCTCTCCTTCAGAGCTAATCATCGATAGTCAAAGTGTCAAAACAGCCACAATGGTTCATGAAGATGTTGGCTATGACGCTGCCAAGAAGGTTAAAGGTCGCAAGCGTCATCTGGCGGTAGATACTCTAGGGTTGAGTGTTCGGGTCCTAGTCACTCAAGCCTCTGTTCCTGAACGACAAGGGGGTAAACAGCTTTTGGAACGTGTCTATGCAACGGGTGAGACTAGTTCACGGGTTCATACGGTATGGGCTGACGGTGGCTATGACGGTTTGCCGTTCTTCAAGTGGGCTATCGACACATTGCGCTGGGTCATTCTGGTGGTGTTGAGACCCACCGAGTCCAAGGGGTTTGTGCCATTACGCAAGCGATGGAAGGTGGAACGGACGTTTGGATGGTGGAATTGGTGCCGTCGGTTGAGCAAAGATTATGAGTCTCTACCGCAGACGAGTGAATCCTTCCTTTACTTGGCGATGATCCGAATTATGCTGAGGCGATTGGCATGAATTTCACAGGCTTGGCTTTTTCAAACATTCTCTTATGCCCCATGGGTGAAAACACCTTAGGTTGGCAAAGCTTGACCATCGGAATAGAGTCCATCACAGCTCTGGATAGCCTCAGTCTTAAAGTTCCTGGCTAAAAAGGTGAACCCAAAGTCCCACACCCACAGACAACTAAAATTGGTAATGTTTAAGACTGATAGCATAACTCAGCTGAAGACTTACTAGACTCTATCAGCAACTAGCAAGAGGCCTTATGCCAAGCCGAAAAGTTTGCCGGTTCAGTTTATCCTTAGAAACTCCATCTTTACCAAAAAATCAAACCGCATGGAAGTCGCATTTAAGAACTTAAGACTACATGCCTTTAAGCTAAAGTTTAGCGAGCAGCTTTACAAGTTTGTAAAATCCGTTGATCATTTGGGCTAATAGGAGCAACAGGTTTGTAGGCCTGCAGTTTGACAGCATAAGGATAGGTAACTTCATCGTAACTGTTGATCACAGTTAGCTGTAATTCTCCTGCCTTGAGCTGCCCACGGAAACAATCAAAGGACGAACGAGGCATATAAAATGCACCTGTTACCTGATTGTCCTTTAACTCAAACAAAAAATATTCCTGTTGAATCTGATTGGGCTTAGCTGATTGGCCATAAAGGTAAACACCATTGGCTAGGGTATTACTAGCTGTTGGTGAAGGGGACGGAGTTACAGTAAAAGAATGATTTGGAGTATTAATGTTAGAAGCCTGCTTTTGGGCGAAGGCGGGGTAAAGATTGCTGGCTGAAAGGCTAAGACTGAGACAAAGACTTGTTAGTAAAAACTTAAGTTTTAAAGAGGACTTTACTGGTATAGTTGATCGCCCAATTTGGCTGAGCACTTATGTTACCTTCTTGTCTAGATTGAATAAAAAAGGGGATTAAAAATAGCACTGACTTTAACTTATCTAAAGCTTTACTACATAGTCTTCCCTCGAGCGATGGACTTCTCGAAGTTCTAACAGCGCAATATAAGCAGGTGCGTAGGGAGATTACAGACTAGTGTTCCATGCTGTAAAAAAAATCGTCACCTTCTAAATTTTTAGAAGGTGACGCATCAATCTCGACAAAGGGACGGGACTAACTAGCCAGATATTCCCGACTATTAAATTGCCGACGGCGTAGATGATCCAAGGCTTGTCGTTCAAGCTGACGAACACGCTCACGGCTAAGATTAAGTTGCTGGCCTACTTTCGCCAAAGAAAGCTCCTGACCATTATCTAAGCCAAACCGTAAGTTTATGACTGCCCGCTGTTGAGAGGTTAATTCTCCCAGCATACTATTGATATCGTCCCGCAAAGCTTCACCTGTCATGTATTGCTCTGGTGAGGGGCCATCATCTTCCAAAAGCTCACCTAGCTCAGTGTCTTGGTTATCTCCTACACGTAAATCTAAAGAAACAGGTTGCCGGGAAAGCGTTAGGTATTCACGAATTTGTGTGGTAGGTAAATCTAACTCTTGCCCAATTTCAGCAGGGGTGGCACTACGACCCAGTTGTTGAGACAGTACGCGCTGTGCCTTTTTTATTTTGTTTAGCTTTTCAGTAATATGAATCGGTAAACGAATCGTACGCGCTTGCTGAGCGATCGCGCGGGTTATCGCTTGACGAATCCACCAGTAGGCGTATGTTGAAAACTTATAACCTCTAGTCGGGTCGAACTTCTCAACGCCCCGCTCTAGCCCCAAGGCACCCTCTTGAACCAAATCTAAAAGTTCTAAGTTGCGCTTTTGGTACTTCTTGGCTACTGAAACCACTAGCCGTAAGTTTCCTTCAATCATTTTTTGTTTTGCCCGTTGGCCGTGCTCCAGAGCTGTCTCTAGTTCAGCTTCAGTTAAATGAACTTTGGCTGCCCATTCTATAGGGGTGGGTTCACGATCTAGAACTTGGGCAAGAGCTTCTTTTGCTTCGTACAGGGCCATCATTTGCTGTACCTGCTTGCCATAGATAATTTCTTGCTCGTGAGTCAGCAAGGGAACACGGCCAATTTCGTGCAGATAGGTACGAACCATATCAGCACTGAAGGCAGGCTTAGCGGTTTTCGTTTTTTTATCTATTGCTGTAGTGGCCATGGTAGTACGGTTAGTTCCGTGATTAATGAGACGGGTTAATAGAATCCCAAGGTTCTAACAACCCGAAATCGATATGAGTTTGCCTAAATTTAATGGTATTACAAATCCTAAGACCTAGATAGAGAAGTAAGGGTAGGAATAACCGTACCGAAGAACAGTTATAACCGAAGTCATCAAAGACAGTCGTTTATTAACCCTCCTGCTTTTATGTTCTTAAAATCCTTAGACTTGATTTTGCGGATGAATGTTTCAATACGGCACTGGGGTATCAACAAGCTCAGTACTTTGGTTGCTGAGTGGTAAGTTCACTTAAGTAGGGAGCAACATGCTCGTACTTTGGACGAAAAATACTCATAGGCAATGGCGACATTGATAGAGTTAAAGTACTATGATTTCAAGGCTTGGAGAGGTGGCAGAGCTGGTTGAATGCGGCAGACTCGAAATCTGTTATGGCGGCAACGTCATCGGGGGTTCGAATCCCCCCCTCTCCGTTTTACAAAAAGCTTTTGGGTAAGCGACGTCTAGCCATTCAACAGTAGATTGGAAACGGGCACATCACTTTGGATTCGACGAATTTTGCCATAGCCCAGTGGACAAGCCCACTGAGCAGATCGCAGCTCAGGTCGTTAAACGCAACAACGACTAGGTCGCTGCTGAGATTTTTGGAACTGAATAGTGGTTTGGGTAGTGCCCGCTGAGCTACCCCTGCTTGCCATTGGGCAGGAATTAACGAAACTGTGCGATCGCTAAACTAAAGCCAACCAATGTAAAGCGGCTTTTGTAAGGGGTGGTAGGAGACATGCGGTTGGGTATGAATAGAAAATTCCGGCGATTCAGTGCGACCTGTCTGTAAGATTCTTCGATTGTCTGCCCAACCTCTGGATACTCGGTCGTAACATCTTGTTGCTCACTAATATCCGTTTCTAAGTTGTATAGCTCCACTGGCTAGTCAAGGCCATGGCGTACCGCCTTCCAGCTACCCAGACGAATAGCCTGCTCAACCCCCCCGCTCGTGGAATTTCCATCAAAAACAAGTCATAAAATCCCTAAAACCTAGCGGCAAACCGGGGTATAGTGGAAGTACTTGTGAAAGTTTTGAAGTATAAGGCTGCGGTAATGATGCGAATTGCTCGTGATGTCACTGAGCTAGTTGGGCACACGCCCTTAGTGCAGCTCAATCGTATTCCTCAAGCAGAAGGCTGTGTGGGTCAGATTGTTGTGAAGCTAGAGGCGATGAATCCATCAGCTTCGGTTAAGGACCGGATCGGCGTCAGCATGATTGCCAAGGCGGAAGCTGCGGGTTTAATTCAGCCTGGGGAAACTATCTTGGTGGAACCAACCTCTGGCAACACGGGTATTGCCTTGGCAATGGTAGCAGCGGCAAAAGGCTATCGCTTGATTCTGACGATGCCAGATACGATGAGCCAGGAACGGCAGGCAATGTTGAAAGCCTATGGAGCGGAGCTAGAACTAACGCCTGGCACGAACGGAATGCGGGGGGCGATCGCGCGGGCCGAACAAATTACTGCCACAACTTCCAATGCGTTTATGCTCCAACAATTTCGGAACCCTGCTAATCCCCAAATCCACCGAGAAACCACAGCAGAGGAGATTTGGGCGGATACCGATGGTGAAGTGGATTTTCTGGTAGCGGGTGTTGGCACTGGCGGCACCCTGACCGGAGTGGCTGAAGTAATTAAGGCACGCAAACCGAGCTTTCGAGCAATTGCCGTCGAACCAATTAGTAGCCCCGTAATTTCTGGAGGCAAACCGGGAGCCCATACTATTCAAGGGATTGGTCCGGGGTTCATTCCTGAGGTATTACGAAAAGATTTAATTGACGAGGTAATTACAGTTCTGGACGAAGAGGCGATGGACTATGCCCGTCGCCTAGCTGCAGAAGAGGGATTGTTATCGGGTATTTCAACCGGGGCGGCTTTAGCGGCTGCAATTCGGGTTGCTAGACGCCCAGAAAACGCGGGTTGCTTAATTGTGATGGTACAACCCAGCTTTGGTGAGCGCTATCTAAGTACGCCGTTGTTCCAAAACTTAGAACGGCCCCAAGCGCCAGCTCTCGTTTAGAGCAGCTATCGGACACACACAGGCGACATCAGTTCGTCTCAAAGATACCTTATAGCCTCCATATCTTGATCAAGAGCTGTCCTCTGGAGGCTAATTGTGGCAGTCTAAGTATAGGGATTCTCCGCCCTTGAGTGGGGGCTTCCTCAGGCTTGTGGATGACTGACATAGATAGCGTCGTGACAGAATCAGCAGAAATTCAGCAAATTAGAACCCTTTACGCAGCGGGCCAAGACGCCTTTGAGCGAGGACGCTATCGAGAGTCTATACAACATCTAGCCAAAGCTAGTGCTCTATCTGCCAAGAATTCTAGTTTAGGCGGAGAAATCCAACTTTGGCTGGTCACCGCTTACGAAGCCGCAGGGCAACAGCAGGATGCAATCAACCTGTGCCGACAGCTCAACCAGCATCCAGATTTAGACACGCGCCAGCAAAGTCGCCGCCTACTCTACATTTTGGAAGCGCCGAAATTGAATATGCGTCCCGAGTGGGTTACCCAGATTCCCGATTTGAGTAACGTGACAGACAGAGATTCCACAGATTTGCAAGGTCGTACTGCGACGACGCGCCCAGCCCAAAAGCCTGTCCCTCCTGCCACTGATCTGAGCCAGGTCAACACAAAGGATAACCAATTTCTCTGGATAGCATTAATTGCGATAGGTTTAGTGATTGGTGGGCTAGCTTGGTTCAGTCAAAGCTAAAACTTTTTGAACTATTCCCTGGCTGAGCTCAGTTGAACTAGGGGCCAGTTCGTGGTGGCTTTAGAAATGCTATACACGGTAGCAAGTTCGTAACTGAGGCGACTACAGTCGCCTAAATTGATCACTGTAGCTCGTCTCGATTTTTGATTGCATTAGCTTGATGGTGTGATTGGGTTGCCCAGTTTTCTAAACTTGCGTTTTGCCAAAAACATTAGAGACGGGATGAAGATAGGACAGTGTAATCGACTATTCTGAAAGCTTCTATTTAGATGAGATGGGTCTGTGTCTAACTTTACTTTATGGCTGGATTGAAACATGGCTCAAGACTTCTCCGGCCAGAATCTTCAAGGTCGCTCCTTCAAAGGTCAAGATCTCACAGATTCAGATTTTAGCCATGCAGACATTCGCGGCACAGACTTCAGAAACACTAGGCTAGCCGGGGCAAATTTCAGTCATGCTAAAGCGGGGCTACCACGCAACTGGAGTATTAGTTTGGTGGTAGGTTCCTTTCTGCTATCAGCTCTATCAGGGCTCACCTCTGCCCTTTCAGGTGCTTTCCCTGGTTACTTTTTACTACCGCAAGTAATCGAAAAGTACAGCCCTATGCCAGGGCTCATCGTTCTGCTGTTGTTTGCTGTCTTTTTTATTGTGGCTATCTATCAGGATTTAGAGGCAGCTTTTGGGGTAATGGCGGCGGCGATCGTTGCGGCTGGGGTAGTAACTATAGTAGGAACCGGAGTTGAGGCTGGGGTATTTACTAAAGCATTGGCTGTCGCCTTTCTCGCGGCATTTATCGTAGCGGCAACCGGAGTGCTAGCCGGAACTGTGGCTGGGGGGTTTGCTGTCGCTCTTACTATCGTGTTTGCAGTTGCTGTCGCTGGAATAGTTGCCGTAGTTCTGGCCTTTGTCTGGGCAGACGTAGCAGCTCAACCTGTGGTGACGGCAGTAGCAATGGCAGGAGCGATCGCTGGGGCGGGAGCTTTTGTGATGGCTGGTGTCGTCACAGGAGCTGTGGCCTTTGCCGTTACTGTGACTGTCATTGCTGCGGAAGTTGATAATTCCACTGCCCGAACTAGGGGAGATTCCTTAAAAAGCCGAGCGTCCCGACGAGGTAATTTAGCTTGGGTTACGGTTGTGGTTGAGACAGCAGTAGGGATCTTTACAGTTGCTTTTGCCAGCATTTTGGCCGGAACCATTGCTGGAAAGTTTGCTGTAGTCGCAGCAGGAGCGGTTGCTATTCTAGGGGTTTATATTGGTTGGCAAGCCTTGGTAAGCAAAGATAAGCATGCTTTGGTCCGGAGGATGACCATTGCCTTGGCCGCGACTGGTGGGACAAGCTTTCGTCGTGCCAATCTCACAGGTGCTAACTTCACTCAAGCAACCTTGAGCAATACCGACTTCCGGAGGGCGACACTGGAGCACACCAACTGGTCTGAAGCCCAAAAACTTGAGCAGGCCCGCTTTAGTGGCCCTAGACCTGAGCTGTTACAACCCTAAACTATACTTAGCGGTGCCTTGAGGGACTGCATACCTGGGCCAGTTGCTGCGCTAACGGCTGGTCTGTATGGATTGTCTGTACCAAAGCTTGCTCTGTCGCTACCAGAGGTTCCATTGCCTGCTGTTGCTCTTTCAGCAACGCGGCAGTAGCATCCGCAATATCCCCCGTTCGGGTTTTTAGCCGCTCCTCCAAAACTTTTATGGGAGCGGTGCAGTAGCAGATTTGCAGCGGGATCTGGTGGGACTGAGCTTGGGCGATCGCAGCCTGCCGAAATTCTTGCCGATCATACTTGGCATCCAGCACCACAGGTATTCCTTGCTGGGCTAGAAAAATTCCGAGTTCCAAAAGTTTTTCATAGGTTTTGTGCGTCATTTCTGGGGTGTAGATGCCGCTGCCGTAATTACCTGAGTGATCTCCCCGTTGCTCTAAGGGAATACCAGCCAGGTGTTTGCGTACTGCATCGGAGCGGATATGAATCGCTTCTAATTGCTGCGCCACCAGGCGGGCCACAGTTGTTTTACCGGAGCCAGACAAACCGCACATTAAGATGATTTGGCCACCTCGAGGTTGGGTGTAGGCCCAAGCCATCTGGTAGTAAGCGGCTGCTCGCTCTTGCGCCTGTTGCTTTTGTGATTCTGAGATAGATGAGTCATCCAACACCAGTGAGTTTACCTTCGCCCGGATATAAGCCCGCATACTTAGGTAAAGAGGCAACATCACCACGCCCTGGTAGTCGCCCGTATGTTCTAGGTAAGCATTCAGAAACGCGTTGGCTAAGTCGGAGCGGCCTTGAAACTCTAAATCCATCACCATAAAGGCGGCATCGTAGATCAGATCGATGTAGCGAAACTCCCGGTTGAACTCGATACAATCAAAGATCTGGATTTGCCCTTGATACACACAAACATTATTGAGGTGCAAGTCTCCATGACAATCCCGGATTTTGTTCTCGGTTTGTCGTTGGGCAAACCAGTCTCCATGCTCAGCAAAGAAAGTTTCACTAAAGGCACGAGTCTGGTCCAACTGCAACTGGGTTTGAGCTCGACCAACATAAGGCAAACTAGTAGCGTAGTTGTCTTCGGCAACTTGGCGCACTGCTTCGACTGTCCCAAATTGTCGAGTTTCTTCACTGGCCTCGGCAGAGTCGTGGAAGGTGGCTACCTGCTTTCCTAGGGCCTGCATCTGCTCAGCCGTTAACTGATCGTGCTCAAACAAGTAGCTGAATAAGCCACTTTGGTCAAACTGGCGCATCTGGACGGTGTATTCCACTACCTCAGCCGCCAGGTCATCTACCCCTAGCTGGTATTGAATTGAATTGCTAGTCGTCTTGATTTCCAGCACAGCCAAGTAAAGTTCAGGAGATAGGCGGCGGTTCAAGCGCAGTTCCTCCTGGCAGAAATGGTGTCGCCGCTCCAAGGTAGAGAAGTCTAAAAAGCCAAAATTGGCAGGTTTTTTTACCTTGTAGGCATAATCGCCAGTCAGCAGCACATAGGAGATATGAGTCTGGATCAGCTTAATGGGCTCTACCACCGCGTGAGGGTAGAACTCTGGCTGCAACATCTGCTGAATTAGCGGCGGCAGGGAAGCGTCTGTCATCACAAGTTAAATGTAGGTCAGATATAAAAAAGCCAGGGTCGTGCCCTGGTCTTGGCGTCAGTGAACAAAGTCTTAGCTTTCAGCTTCTGCGGTAGCTTTTGTTCCTTCCTCAGTCGCTTCCGTTTCTGTTGCTTCTTCTTCCGGCTCCACAATCAGTTGAGGTGGCAGAATGGATACCGCCACCCGATCCGGCTCACCCAACACAGTAACGCCTTCGGGTAATACGAGTTGATGGACGTATACAGTATCGCCCATGTGCAACTGAGACACATCAACTGCGATCGCTTCTGGAATCTGATCGGGGGCGCATTCCACTTGCAGTTCAGTCAAACTAGTATCAATTGAACCGCCCTCATCCTTAACGCCAACTGCCTCGCCGACAAAATGCATCGGGACAGTTACCTCTAGGCTATCCTGCGCGGCCACAGAGAAAAAGCTCAGGTGGTAGAGTAACCCTTTCCAGGGATGGCTTTGCACATCCCTTAGTAGCGCTTTACCACTCCAGCCGGGAATTTTGACCCGAATCAGCGTGTTATTGATCACGGCATCCTTAACCAAAGTTTTGGCTGTCTTCTCACTCAGGGTCAGGGAGACCGATTCGGTGCCTTTGTGACCGTACAACACCGCCGGAATCAACCCTTCGCGCCGCAAGGCATTAGGTTTACTGCCGGATTCGCGCTTTTGACATTCAACTGTAAGTTCCATTGGCTTAATTAAGACTTGTTGCAACTAAAAACTATGGCTAACGTTCTTAAACTCTCGACCCTAGGGGCGCGCTGTTAGCGTAGAGCAAAGCCCGCTTGGGACCATGAATCGGGTCTTCTACAATGATAGTCTGATCTCGACTGGCCCCCAGAGAAACAATGGCGATCGGTACCTCCATCAACTCCGCCAGGAACTTGAGGTACTCTAATGCTTGCGGGGGTAAGTCCTTCAGGGAGCGACAGTGGTCGGTAGGTTGCTGCCAACCAGGGAGGGTTTTGTAAACAGGGCGGCAGCGGGCAAAATGTCGGGCGTTGCTGGGGAAGTCCTGGTAGTGCTTACCGTCCATTTCGTAAGCCACGCAGACTTTGATTTCTGGCAACTGATCCAGGACATCCAGCTTTGTAATGGCTAGGCAATCTAACCCGTTGATCCGCACGGCGTAGCGACCAATCACGGCATCAAACCAACCGCATCGCCGTCTACGCCCAGTCGTTGTGCCAAATTCAGCCCCGCGATCGCAGAGAGATTCTCCAATCACATCCCCTAATTCAGTCGGAAAAGGCCCTTCACCAACCCGGGTCGTATAGGCTTTGGCCACCCCAATCACCCGGTCAATCATCGTTGGTCCTACTCCAGCGCCCACACAGGCGCCACCAGCAACCGGATTAGAGGACGTCACATAGGGATAGGTACCATGATCGAGATCTAGAAGGGTTCCTTGTGCTCCTTCAAACAAAATATTCCGCCGCCGTTGGATCGCGTCATAGATCTTTAAAGAGCAATCAACAACGTGAGGCCGTAGGCGCTCGGCATAGACCAAGTACTGGTCAATTACCTCCTCTGGGTCAAGCGGGGGTAGATTGTACAGCTTCTCTAAAATGACGTTCTTGTAACCGACCGTCCACCGTAGTTTTTTGCTCAATCCTTCTGGGTCCATCAGGTCTAGGACACGGATGCCCGTACGCTCAGATTTATCGGCATAGGTAGGTCCAATTCCCCGCCCTGTGGTACCGATCTTGTGCTCACCCCGCCGCTCCTCCGCAGCTTGATCGATCAGCCGGTGGTAGGGCATCGTGATGTGCGCAGTTTCGGAAATCAAAAGATTTTGACTAGAAATCTCCAAAGCCGCTAGCTGATCAAGCTCTGCAATCAACAATTCTGGATCGATCACTGTGCCAGAGCCAATAATGCACTCTGTCTGCGGGTACAAAATGCCGGAAGGAATTAAATGCAGCTTCAGTGTCTGGCCATCAACCACAACTGTATGTCCAGCATTCACTCCCCCCTGGTAGCGGACAACCACATCTGCTGACTTACTTAGTAAATCAGTAATCTTTCCTTTTCCTTCGTCGCCCCATTGAGCACCAATTACGATTACGTTAGCCAAGGGTCTTTAAAACAAAGCGCTACAGTTTACACAAACCACAATTATTAGCCGTTGATGAGATCGCTGTCAATCGCAGCGGCAAAATTAGTGTCGATATGTATCGGAACGAGATGTTAAAATAGGCACAATTACAAGGTTCAGTTCTAACATTTGAGAGTATTCTTCCATGACTTCTGAGGTTTTAGTTCCCAAGCAAAAACTAAAGAAACCCCCACTCCAGATTCGTTATCTTGGCGATCGCGCCTTGCGTCAAACGAATAAGCGGGTAGCTCAGGTGAATGGAGAAATCCGGCAACTGTTGCGCCAAATGCTGCAGACGATGTACAGCGCTGATGGTATTGGTCTTGCAGCACCTCAAGTAGCTGTTCAAAAACAAGTAATTGTGGTGGATACAGAGCCAGACGAAGCTGCGAACCCCCCACTAATTCTAATCAATCCGACGATCAAGAAGTTTAGTCTCGATATCTGTGTAGCCCAGGAGGGCTGTTTGAGCATTCCTGGCGTCTATTTAGATGTCAAACGCCCGGAAGTGATTGAAGTCTCCTACAAGGATGATCAGGGTCGTCCCCAAGTGATGCGGGCAACTGGGCTGGTGTCACGAGTGATTCAACACGAAGTCGATCACCTGAATGGGGTATTATTTGTTGACCGGGTAGAAAATTCTTTAACCCTCAATCAAGAGCTGGCCAAGTACGGCTTCTCCTATCAGGCGGTTAAACCTGTTACTGCCTAACTAGTCCTTTCTCAATTTGGCTATCTAGTGACTCCTAAAAGTTCCCTGTTTCTCGGTAGCTCCTGCGTTGCGTTCATTGCGGCGGTTGGTTCTGTTTTTGAATTAGCTTCCGGGATGCCGAAGTTTGGTAGCTTGACGACAACAATTATTTTGCTCCTCAGCTTTCCATTGGGAGCTTATTTCTTTCTAGCCGCCGTTCGGGATGCAAGGGCCAATCAATAAATCCTGAACTGCCTGAATAGGTTGAAGGCACCGGATAGGATTACCAGGTAGGATCGCTAAACAGATTTATTGTTAAGTGCGATCGCCCTGGTGGAACTGATGTAATACAAGCCCGGATATCACCCTCGCCTTCAAGCTCCACTTCACAGGCATGGCAAGTTCCCAGTAAGCAACCCGTGGGAATAAATACCCCCGCCCGTTGTGCAACCTCTAGGAAAGATTCTCCCACCTGAGCTTCAACCGTGACATCATCGGGCAGAAATTGGACGAGTATGCTCACAGCAAAAACTCCAAAGCTCTCCAAATTTACCATCGCTTAGTAGCTTGACTTATACACTCTAGCAGCCAAGAAGACGCGCCTTTAGAGCCTCTACGCAAGTGTACTGTCAGGCGACCAGATCATAACAAGCAACTTAAAAAATTATGAAAACTAGATGGGAATAGCATTTGCGTGGTCTACTTTCCGTATTTACGCGGACATTGTAGAAGTTACCCCTAGCAAAGTACCGTGAAATGACGATGGTTTAGCAACTGCAATCTGCTGACAATAGGCTTACAGGAAGCAGTAAAGGTGTCTTGCAGATGATCGCTACTTACTTAAGCCCCCAGTCTACCGGGTCAGTCTCCAGCTCTCCTCGCCTTGTGGTTGCGCCCTGCCAGGATGAACCTGTTCAAGGTAGAGGTGATACTGAAACCTCCTTACACTCGCGGGTGATGGAACTACTAGTTTCTTACCACACCGCTCCTTCTGTAAAGCTTCGTAACCAGTTGGTGAAGCTTAACATTGGCTTAGTTCGTAAAGTTGCCCATCGTGTGGCTTATCAGTGCGCTGAACCTTACGAGGACCTAGAGCAAATTGGCTACTTAGGCCTGATTTCTGCCATTGAACGTTTTGATCCCACCCAAGGCTGTGCTTTCAGTTCTTTTGCTGTACCTTATATCCGGGGTGAGATGCTGCACTTCTTACGCGATCGCGCTGCCTCGGTGAGAATTCCCCGCCGGTTGCAACAAATCAGCAAAGATGGTCAAAAAAATCGTCAATCGCTGGCAGAAAAATTAGGTCGCCAACCCAGTGATCAGGAAGTTGCTGACAGCTTAAACGTTTCTGTCTATGAGTGGCGAGCTAGCAGAACAGCGACAAAAAATCGTATCCCGCTTAGTTTAGATGCAACTGTGAGCCAGCGGACGGATTCAGCCTTTACGTTGGGAGATACATTGATGGATGCTCGCGACCTCGCCTTGCAAAATATTGAAGAAGATCAAATCCAACTGCAACAGGCTCTGTCGCAACTAGAAGACAAAACTAGGGAAGTGATTGAGTTTGTCTTTCTTAACCAGCTCTCTCGTAAGGAAGTTGCCGAGCGGATCGGTATTAGCCCGATGACTGTTACTCGTCGCATTCAAAAAGGAATGCAGCAGTTGGTCTCTCTCCTGCAACCGCAAATGCTATCAACTGACCTATAGCTATGCTCAGTGGAACATCAGAACCACTGGAGCAACTGAGAGAACTCAACTGTCAAGGTCAAGGCTATTTATTCTCTTGACTACTAGGTAATGAGTTTGTAGAAGGAGTTGTTGACAGTAGTTTAGGGCAACTCAGGGATAATAGCTGCAGACTAGGGTTTCATCCGGAAACTACTTCAGCTAACCAATTAGGATAAGCAAAGGAATCTTGAGCTTGCAATATTGGTCCTTGATAATTACTCAGCAGGTAATTGGTTACAACTTTTAGAGTATTTATTAAGGCCTTATCCTCACCGAAGGCTTCAAAGGCTAGACTCCACCAGGTATTCCCGGCAACCTTTAGCTTGGTGAGCTCCACTGTACAACCTAGATTCACAGGCTGCTCTATAGCAACTGCAATTAGCGACTGATCAGACAAGACCTCGTACTTCCTCTGGGAACGAACTTTGGTGACGCTAATCCAGCGCCCTTTGGTTAGATTGGCTTCTGGAAGTATCTTGTCTGGGCTGGGCTCACAGATCCATTTGACCCACTGCTCTGCTTGCCCTGCCAGTCCATACACAAGCTCCCATACCCCCAATCCTGATTGCCGCCATTTTATTTCTAAGTGGTCCTGCCTCAGCTTAATGCCTAAACATTCACATCCAGGAGTAGTTAAGTACAAGTCCTCCCGCTGGGTTGGAGGTGTTAAATGCTCACCGGGACAATCATGGGTGAACCACTCATTAATTGAAATAGGCATAATACCGCTGTAAAACCAGCGAAGTTCGGCAGTGGTCAGCATGGTCCCGCCAAATAGCTTGACTTATTTATTTCTCCTAGATTGTTAGGGCAGAGGTAGACCGAGAGAAGCATGAAAATCCGCTTGCACCTTGGCCGTCAGCCGGTGAGAAACTTGCCGGACAATTTGTGCTAACAGGCGATCTCCGGTGCGTTGAATTAGGCGCTTGGGTAACTTGTGAATGAATTTTGGAAATTGAATGACCACTGCTAATTCAAGCTGCCATTCCACCTGCGTTGATTTCGGCGAGGATGCGCCTGATACCTCCACAAGCTGTAAAGCTGCATGAAAGTCTACTTCATAGGGTTCAGGACCTTGAGCAGGGACTGGAATCGTACGAATGCGATAGACTCCTTGATCTTGCGGTAACAGCTCTAAACTAATGCCTGGCTCTAACTCATAGCCAAAAGCACCAAAGCGACCAATTTTTAACTCATAGCTGTTCGCACCCAGGGACTGTACCTGCATTGGCTGAGCACAACGACAAAACCAGTCATTATGGGAGTCTAAATACTGGGCAACCGTTTGGGCATCGGCACGCAGTACCATGGAACCTGTAAAATCGCTCTGGAACCGGTTCGTCTGTAGAGACTGCTCTGAATGGTCGGTACCTGGGTGGTAGGGACCGGCTGTTCCAGAAGCTGGAGTAGCAGTCTCAAAGCCGTAAGATTCAACCGAAGTGGTGGGTCTCAGGAAAAACTGGTCGGTTACGTGTGATTGCATAATAGAGCTTCCTGCACCTGTTACTTGCCTAGATCTATAAATTCCCAACTAGAATTTAATTCTCAACAGAGATGCTGTAGTTCAGTAATCTTGCGGACTTGCAAGTGATATCCATTTAATGCTGTTTAAACTTTTTTTAAGCTTACTATAGAGTTTTAGACTGAACGATCAGCTTAAGCTGTAGCTAATTCGAAGCTTACGAGAAACTTAAAACTTATTTGAGATAATGGGAGTCGGAGCGTTCTAAGTTTACTAGTCTAATCAAACCTGCGGTATTTGCAAGTATGGCGAGCAAAAATCTTAGAATCTGTTTTTCTGATCACATCGCTCAGCCAGAAAATGTTTAAGCACCTCTACCCATAACCCTATCAATGAAGATGAAAGTGATCACTTCCCGGATTACCCTGATTGGGGCCATCGCTGGCACGGTAGCGCTTCTAGCGCCTGGACCAGCCGCGGCTCAAATTACACCCCAGTCCTCTCCAAGTATTGGTGGACAAGATAACTCGAGCGATCTCGACTTTTTAGATAAGCCAGAAGGAGGTAGTAGTGCTTCCTTGCTGAACTTAGTGAATCAATTTCAGATGCTCCAGAATTACAACCCACAAGAATTTGCGGCTGAACAGTCCAAGAATCTAGATGCGGCAGCCGCACAGTTCCGGGCGCAGCAACTGCAACAAATTCAGAAGGCTCAACAGCAAACCATTAATTCTGCTCCAACAGTTAAGTCTGCTCCATAAGATTGTGCAGGGTCGAAAGCATTCCGAGAAAGATTTTATAGCTGTTGAAGATAGTGCCCTGACTGTTCACACCAATGAACCATTTGCTGGGGTTCAGCAGATTGCCATCCTTGGACTTGGGGCTTGGGGCAGTACCTTAGCCCAACTTGCCCAGCAGCGAGGTCATCTTATTACTGGATGGCGGCGACCGCCGCAAGGCGATGCGCAAGCTCCGCAAGATACATCCTTAGCCGCAGTTGTTAGCTCCGCCAATCTAATCATTTGTGCCTTACCCGTTAAGGCCGTGCAACCAATTTCAGAGCAGATTGCTGCCCATGTATCCCCAGGCACGATTTTACTAAGTGCTACCAAGGGTCTGGTGAAGGGGACCACTGTTGGCCCCCCACAGACCGCCGCCCAGATCTGGCAGGCAGCACTGCCTCAGACTCCGGTGGCAGTGCTATCAGGACCGAACTTATCTGTAGAAATTAACCAGGGGCTTCCTGCAGCAACGGTTGTGGCGGGCCAACCTGAGATTACCGCTCGTGCGCAGGCAATACTCGGCTCCCCATCCTTCCGGATCTATACCAATGCAGATCGAGTGGGGGTTGAGCTGGGTGGTGTTTTAAAGAATGTAATTGCGATCGCCTGCGGGGTGAGTGACGGCCTTGGGTTAGGAACCAACGCTCGCTCAGCCTTGATCACGCGCGGTCTAGTGGAGATGATTCGGGTAGGTACACACTGGGGTGGTCAAACTGCTACCTTCTATGGACTTTCGGGGCTGGGAGATTTGCTGACAACCTGTACCAGCGCTTTAAGCCGAAATTACCAAGTTGGCCTGAGCTTGGCAAAAGGCAAAGCATTGAATCAAGTCCTAAAAGAAATCGTTGGTACGGCGGAGGGCGTCAACACAGCCCCGGTTCTAGCCGCTTATGCTGCCCAGCAAAACCTGGAGATTCCGATTACTCAGGAAGTTTGTGCGCTGTTGGCGGGAGAGAAAGCTCCTGCAGCAGCAATCAGCAACTTAATCAACCGGCCCTTCAAGTCCGAAATCTAGTGATGTAACCAAAATTATTTAAGGGTGTGCGGGAGCTAATGGCATGGGATTGATTACGAAGCAAGCCTTTGAGAAACTAATCGGCACGCTGCTATGTTGCCCTACCCTCGCGACCGGGATGTGTCTGGCTACCTCCCAGAGGGTTCTCGCTGATCCACCAATTGTTAAGCCTGTCACGGCTAATACTAGTGTGCTACGCCAAGGTAGGCAGGTGCAGTTAAATGGTCGCAGCTTCCCCGCTGCTTGGGCTCAATGGCAGGATCAGAGCGCTCCGGTAAAAATCCGTACCGGCGTCAGCGATGGCGGACTTGTGCAGGGGATCGGTTTAGAACTGCTCAACACGTCAGAGGTAGGCCAACAACCAGCGCAATGGTTTTCTCCGCTGACACCCCTGAAAGCTCGTTTAAGCCCATCCGGCCAGTATCGCTACCTAGACATTAGTGGATTGGGGCAGCAGTCAGGTTGGCAGATGCAAGCGGTCGGTGATGTTCTACAAATTGCTACGCCACCAGCCCAAATTCAACAAATTCGCCTGGGACAACAACCTTGGGGTGGTCGAATTGTGCTTGATCTGGATCGGCCTGCTACCTGGCAAGTGACCCGGTTGACAAACAGTAGAGACGCCATTAAAGGCCGAGAAATAGTGGTCACTGTGGATGCGGCCCTAGCGACAGGGCTCTCTTCAATTAAACCTAAGCCAGGAAGTGCGATTCAATCACTCCAGCTTGGCAGTACTGCAGGTAGAACGACTGTGAAATTTAAGTTTTCTGGTAACCTGCGGCCTCAACTCTCAACGCTGCCAAATCCGAACCGATTACTGATTGATGTTCGGCCTGATCCGGTCGCCTCACGAGATATTCAGTGGGCACCGGGGTTACGCTGGCAAGAGCAAGTGGTCCGTGTTGGCAGCGAATACTATCCCGTACTCTGGTTAGCTGTTAATCCCCGCCAAGCCGGGGTAAAGCTGCAACCAATTTGGAGCGATGCGAAAACCGTAGTTGGGACAGTTCCTCTGGCAACAATGGCAGAACGCTGGCAAGCAGCAGCAGCGATCAACGGTGGCTTTTTCAACCGGGACAAGCAACTGCCACTGGGTGCAATTCGCCAGAATAATCGCTGGATATCGGGACCAATTCTCAACCGCGGTGCGATCGCTTGGAATGAAGGTGAATTTAAGCTGGGACGGCTTTCCCTACACGAAACGTTGAGCACGGCTAGTGGTCAGCACCTGCCAGTGGTTTGGCTGAACAGTGGCTATGTGCAACCGGGGATCGCTCGCTATACCCAAGACTGGGGAGCCACCTACACTCCCTTAATCGACAATGAAATTCTAGCTGTGGTGCAAAACAACCAGGTTGTCAGCCAATTTCCCAGTGGTCCGGCTGGCAAAGGGGTTTTTCCGATTCCAGCGAACGGTTACTTGCTGGTGATGCGTGGTCCTGCCACCAGCAGCTTGCCTGTGGGTACAGTGTTACGCAGCCAGATCACAGCTTCACCCGCTGAATTCAATCGCTTCCCCCAGATTCTGGGTGCCGGCCCAGTCCTGGTGCAAAATCACCAAGTTGTTGTAGACGCCAAGGCCGAACAGTTTCGCCCTCCCTTTGACAGCCAACGCGCTCCTCGCAGTGCGATCGCTCAAACAGCGGATGGTACAGTTTTGATTGTGGCAGTCCACAATCGCGTAAATGGGCCTGGTCCAAGTTTGGTAGAAATGGCGCAACTAATGCAGCAAATGGGTGCCGTTGATGCCTTGAACCTAGACGGTGGTAGCTCTACAACCCTTTACCTGGGGGGCCAGTTGCTAGACCGCCATCCCAGTACGGCAGTACGAGTTCACAACGGAATTGGCATCTTTGTCCAACCCAATCCATAACTATGACTACTAGAGGGGACCTTGCTGCTAGGCAGGAAGGTCATTTATACTCACCAAAGCTTACGTTAGTTCCTTGAGGCGATGAGGAACACTTACTACAATCGATCATTCAATAAAGATCAATCTCAGTCATCCACCAACCTGCACTCAAGAACTTGAAGGAGAAAACTGTGGCTCATTCTCAAGAAGTAGCACCCTCTCTGCATCCTTTAGCTGCACCTACCTTGAGCGGGGTTGCAGCAACCGAACTACGGCCTTGGGGCTCCTTCACAGTCTTGGAAGAAGGACAAGGGTATAAAATTAAACGAATCGAGGTTAATCCCGGTCACCGTCTCAGCTTACAGATGCACCACCATCGCAGTGAACACTGGATTGTGATTGCTGGTATTGCTAAAGTCACTCGCGGCGAGCAGGTGCTGATGCTGAGTAGTAATGAGTCTACCTATGTACCGCAGTTTACCTGTCACCGTCTAGAAAATCCTGGGATGATTCCCCTCGTCTTAATTGAAGTGCAGAATGGTCAATATTTAGGGGAAGATGATATTGTGCGATTTGACGACGACTACGCTCGCTCAAACTCAAATAAATCCTAAAGCATCACTGGGTAGCTAATCTCGCGATGATTTCTCTGAGTCCTGCAGCCGTTGGTGAGGTAAAACGCTTACAGTCAAAATACCAGTCTTCAAACTTGTTTTTAAGGTTGCGAGTTGAGTCTAGTGGTTGTGCCGGGCTGTCTTACCAGATCGGGTTTGAGCAGCAGATGCATCCTGATGACCAAGCTTACGAATCTGCTGGTATAAAGGTTTTAGTAGATTGCCGTAGCTTGTTGTACCTTAATGGTTTGACCGTGGACTACTCAGAAGATCTGATGGGTGGTGCTTTCCGGTTCTATAACCCCAATGCTACTGGCAGTTGTAGTTGTGGTAATTCCTTTACAGTCGGTTGAGGAAATGGCTACCTATGGTTGCTGCTGATCAGAGATCTAGGTTAAGCCTATCGGGTTTCAAACCTGCCCTCTCCTTGTCATCAAATTGACAGAAATAACGTAAAATCGATATACTGAGAGTTCGTGCAAGTCATTGAAGCTTAAAATTGTTGTAACCGATGCCTACTATTCAGCAACTCATTCGCGTCGAGCGTGAGAAATCCCAGAAGAAGACCAAATCCCCTGCTTTGAAGAGTTGCCCCCAACGTCGTGGTGTTTGCACAAGAGTTTATACAACAACTCCCAAAAAACCTAACTCAGCCCTACGTAAAGTTGCCAGGGTACGTTTAACTTCTGGATTTGAGGTTACAGCCTACATTCCAGGCATTGGTCACAATCTTCAGGAGCACTCTGTCGTAATGATTCGTGGCGGTCGGGTCAAGGATTTACCTGGGGTTAGATATCACATTATCCGCGGCACGCTAGATACGGCTGGGGTCAAGGACCGGCGGCAAGGTCGCTCTAAGTATGGTGCCAAGCGCCCTAAAACTTAGTCTGAGTCAGCTAGCTAGCAATTAAGCTATTCATTAGTAAAGTTTTTGGTTTTTAATACAGATAATCCGTCTAGCCTAAAAGCCACACTGCAACCTAATCTGTTGTTATTACAGTACTAAACTGCCTTAAGGATCATTATGTCTCGCCGTACACGTGTTCAAAAGCGCCCAGTTCCTTCCGATTCAGTCTACAACAGCCGGCTGATCAGTATGATGGTGCGACGGATTATGCAAAGTGGTAAAAAATCACTAGCTTCTCGCATCTTATACGATGCTCTAAAAGCGATTGAAGAGCGGACTGGTAGCGATCCGTTAGAAACCTTTGAACGCGCTGTACGCAATGCCACGCCTTTGGTTGAAGTCAAAGCACGTCGGGTGGGTGGTGCTACGTATCAGGTTCCCATGGAAGTACGGTCTGAGCGAGGAGTGGCTCTCGCCCTCCGGTGGCTGGTGCAATATTCCCGCCAGCGGCCCGGCCGCTCTATGGTGAGCAAGCTGGCCAATGAGCTAATGGATGCTGCAAATGAGACTGGTAGTGCGATCCGCAAACGAGAAGAAACTCATCGGATGGCAGAAGCAAATAAAGCCTTTGCTCACTACCGCTACTAAAGCTCTAAAGGCTGTTTACATAAAGTATAGAATCATTACAGAACTATAAATAGTCGAGCGCAACTCTGTGCCAGACATAAGGAGGTAGCTGTGGCACGTACAACTCCAATCGAGAGAGTCCGCAACATCGGAATCGCGGCTCATATCGATGCGGGTAAGACAACGACAACGGAACGGATTTTATTCTATTCCGGTGTGGTGCATAAGATTGGTGAGGTCCACGAGGGCAATACGGTTACGGACTGGATGGCCCAGGAGCGGGAGCGCGGTATTACGATTACTGCTGCTGCTATTACGACTAGCTGGAAAGACCACAAGATCAACATTATTGATACTCCTGGTCACGTTGACTTCACAATCGAAGTTGAACGTTCGATGCGCGTGTTGGATGGTGTAATAGCTGTATTTTGCTCAGTAGGCGGTGTACAACCGCAGTCTGAAACTGTTTGGCGGCAGGCTGATCGCTATAAAGTACCTCGGATTGCCTTCATCAATAAGATGGATCGGACGGGCGCAAACTTTTACAAGGTTTACGACCAGATTCGTGATCGCTTGCGGGCCAATGCCGTGCCGATCCAAATTCCGATCGGTAGCGAGACCGAGTTGCGGGGAATTGTCGACTTAGTGCGGATGCGAGCCAAGGTTTATGGCAATGATACCGGCACAGACATTCAAGAGGTTGACATCCCAGAGGAAATGCTTGCTCAGGCACAAGAGTACCGGATCAAGTTGATTGAATCTGTCGCAGAGACGGATGATGCTTTAACCGAGAAGTATTTAGAGGGGGAAGAACTCACTGAAGCTGAGATTCGGACTGCCCTGCGTCAAGGAACGATTGATGGCACCATCGTTCCTGTTCTCTGTGGTTCTGCCTTCAAAAATAAAGGCGTGCAACTGCTTTTAGATGCAGTTGTTGATTACTTACCTGCGCCAACTGAAGTGCCACCAATTCAGGGAACGCTCCCTGATGGTAGTCTCGCCACGCGGCCTGCTGATGATAATCAACCGATGTCTGCCTTGGCTTTCAAGATCATGGCTGATCCCTATGGTCGGTTGACTTTTGTTCGCGTTTATTCTGGATCGTTGAAGAAAGGTAGTTACGTTCTCAACTCCACAAAGGATAAGAAGGAGCGCATTTCTCGCCTGATTGTCTTAAGGGCTGATGAACGAATTGAAGTCGATGAGTTACGGGCTGGCGACTTAGGAGCTGCCCTGGGGCTGAAAGATACCTTTACGGGAGATACAATTTGTGATGACAATGCTCCTGTAATTCTGGAATCACTATACATTCCAGAACCTGTAATCTCAGTTGCCGTTGAACCAAAGACCAAGCAGGATATGGAGAAGCTCTCCAAATCACTGCAATCTTTGTCTGAAGAAGACCCGACTTTCCGCGTCAATATTGATCCGGAAACGAACCAAACTGTGATTGCCGGTATGGGTGAGTTGCACCTAGAGATTCTCGTAGACCGAATGTTACGTGAATTCAAGGTGGAAGCCAATGTTGGTGCTCCTCAAGTGGCTTACCGAGAAACAATTCGCAAGGCTGTCAAGGCTGAAGGTAAGTTTATTCGTCAAAGCGGCGGTAAAGGTCAGTACGGCCATGTAGTCATAGAACTGGAACCAGGAGACCCCGGTACAGGATTTGAGTTTATCTCCAAGATCGTGGGGGGCGTTGTCCCGCGGGAGTACATCTCCCCAGCCGAGCAAGGCATGAAAGAAGCCTGTGAGTCAGGTATTGTAGCTGGTTACCCCTTGATTGATGTCAAGGCAACCTTGGTTGATGGGTCTTACCACGATGTTGATTCTTCAGAAATGGCCTTCAAAATTGCCGGTTCTATGGCAATTAAGAATGGAGTGATGAAAGCTGCTCCTGTCCTTTTAGAGCCAATGATGAAGGTTGAGGTGGAAGTTCCAGAAGATTTCTTGGGAGATGTGATGGGAGACCTCAACTCTCGCAGAGGCCAAATTGAAGGTATGGGCTCTGAGCAAGGAATTGCCAAGGTGACTGCTAAAGTGCCATTGGCAGAGATGTTCGGGTATGCTACTGATATTCGGTCTAAGACCCAGGGTCGGGGCATATTTTCCATGGAGTTTAGCCACTATGATGAGGTTCCTCGTAACGTGGCTGAAACCATTATTGCTAAAAGTAAAGGGAACGCCTAGTCAGATAGAGGAATAGATAATTCATGGCACGCGCAAAGTTCGAACGAAATAAACCCCACGTTAACATCGGTACTATTGGTCACGTCGACCATGGTAAGACGACATTAACTGCGGCAATTACCATGTCTTTGGCAGCACTCGGCCAGGCCAAAGCCAGGAAGTATGCTGATATTGACGCTGCCCCTGAAGAAAAGGCACGCGGGATTACGATCAACACTGCCCACGTCGAGTACGAAACTGAGGGTCGGCACTACGCCCACGTCGACTGTCCTGGTCATGCTGACTACGTCAAGAACATGATCACAGGAGCTGCTCAAATGGATGGCGCGATCTTGGTGGTCTCTGCCGCGGATGGTCCGATGCCCCAAACCCGTGAGCATATTCTGCTAGCCAAGCAAGTGGGTGTTCCCAGTCTAGTTGTCTTCTTGAACAAGCAAGACCAGGTGGATGATGAAGAACTACTAGAACTTGTGGAACTGGAAGTTCGTGAACTGCTAAGTTCCTATGACTTTCCTGGAGATGATATTCCGATCATCGCTGGTTCCGCGCTCCAAGCTGTGGAAACGCTGACAACCAATCCGGCAACCAAACAGGGTGAAAATGAGTGGATCGATAAGATTTACGCTCTGATGGATGCAGTGGATAGTTACATTCCCACGCCTGAGCGAGCAATTGATCGACCTTTCCTAATGGCTGTGGAAGATGTTTTCTCGATTACGGGTCGCGGTACTGTTGCCACAGGCCGGATTGAGCGCGGCAAAGTCAAAGTTGGTGAAACTGTTGAGCTAGTTGGGATTAAAGGTACCCGCAGTACTACGGTCACTGGTGTAGAAATGTTCCAGAAAACTTTGGATGAAGGGATGGCCGGCGATAACGTTGGAGTTCTCCTCCGGGGTGTTCAAAAAGAAGATATTGAGCGGGGCATGGTAATCGCCAAACCCGGTTCAATTACTCCTCATACCCAGTTTGAATCTGAGGTATACGTTTTGAAGAAAGAGGAAGGTGGGCGACACACTCCCTTCTTCCCTGGCTATCGCCCTCAGTTCTATGTCCGAACAACCGATGTGACTGGAACTATTAGCGCTTTCACGGCTGATGATGGTAGTGAAGCAGAAATGGTGATGCCCGGCGATCGCATCAAAATGACAGTTGAGCTGATTAACCCGATCGCAATTGAGCAAGGAATGCGGTTTGCCATTCGCGAAGGTGGCCGCACCATTGGGGCTGGCGTTGTCGCCAAAATCCTCAAATAAGTCCTTGTCTAAAGGAGCAGAAAAGCATTAGTTTTCGCTTTTCTGCTCCTTTTTATTGTGTTGAGATCTTGATCTCTCTACCCTTCTAGAACCTTGACTCCCTAAACTAATGGCAACTATTCAACAGCAAAAAATTCGAATTCGACTCAAAGCGTTCGATCACCGATTATTGGATACTTCCTGTGAGCGAATTGTCGATACCGCTAAACGCACAAACGCTTCTGCGGTTGGGCCTATTCCCTTACCCACCCGGCGGCGTATATACTGCTTGCTACGGTCACCCCACGTAGACAAAGATTCGCGTGAGCACTTTGAAACCCGTACTCACCGGCGGATTATTGATATATATCAACCTTCCTCTAAGACAATTGATGCCCTGATGAAGCTGGATTTGCCTGCTGGTGTCGATATTGAAGTCAAACTGTAGTCCCTTATCGGGCATTGAATGAAGTGTTCCCTGGTGGCCTTGGTATTCCTTGACCTTAACCCTGTGAGCGAGATCGGATACAGTAAGGGGAGAAGCGCAGTTACCATCGTTGAATTGAGCAAACAATGACCTCTTCATCAATTGCTGTTCGTGAGCTGCCACTTTTCCCTTTACCTGAGGTTGTACTATTTCCTGGTCGGCCTCTACCGCTACATATTTTTGAATTTCGCTACCGCATCATGATGAATACAGTTCTAGAAAGCGATCGCCGCTTTGGCGTATTGATGTGGGACCCGAATCAAGGCCGAGCGGCTTCTATTGGTTGTTGCGCTGAAGTTATCCGGTTCGAGCGGCTGCCAGATGATCGGATGATGGTTCTTTCCCTAGGACAGCAACGTTTTCGGGTACTCGACTATGTCCGAGAAAAGCCCTACAAAGTAGGATTAGTGGAGTGGATTGAAGATGCGGCTCCAACAACAGATCTGCGTGCCTCTGCCCTAGGGGTCAAGCAGTTGTTACAAGACGTTGTTCATCTCTCTGCCAAACTAACGGATCAGGAGATTGAGCTACCCAAAGATATCCCAAGCTTGCCAACGGAATTATCCTACTGGGTCGCCAGCAACTTTTATGGTGCTGCTAGCGAGCAGCAAACGCTCTTGGAAATGCAGGATACTGCTGCCCGGTTACAGCGCGAAGCAGAAATTCTCACGTCTACGCGCAGCCACTTAGCTGCGCGTACCGTTCTGAAAGATACCCTCAAGCCCTAGGGAATTGGGTTGCCTAACTACTCAATTTGTTGGGCTGGATAGCTGCCAAAAACCTTTAGAGTTTCTGTATGGTTGGCTAGTTCTCTCAAAGCAGACTGCACTGCCGGTTGTGTTAGACCTGCTTCTAGGTCAATAAAGAAAACGTACTCCCCTAGTAGACGTTTGCTGGGGCGTGACTCGATCCGGCTAAGATTAATCTGGCGTTTAGCAAAAACTTGTAGTGGCTGGACCAAAGCTCCTGGCGTATTGGCTGGGACACTGAAGGCTAGCGAAGTGTAGATATTTTCTGTAGACACAGCATGAGCCACTGTCGTATCTACTAACGCATCTGTTGAAGTTGATAGTGAGCATGCCTGCTCCAGAACCCAAAATCGGGTGCAGTTCTCTGGGTAGTCTTGAATGGAGCTGACGAGAACTGGCAAGTTATAAAGCTGAGCAGCTCGTTGGGAAGAAATCGCTGCTGCAGTAGGATCTCCGGCTAAGGAGTGGAGGGCCTCTGTGGTTGAACTCATAGAAACTAGCTCCACTTGCGGCAAGAATTCAGCCAACCACTTTTGACACTGACTCAGGGCTTGGGGATGGGAGAAGACAGTTTGAATCGTTTCTAAGCTACTGGCTTGGGATATTAAAGCATGAAAAATAGGTAGTAGAAGAGCTTGCCGAACTTTCAGAGTATCCAGTTGCCATAGGCTATCGAGGGTGACCGTGACACTGCCTTCAATTGAGTTTTCTGCTGGGACAACAGCAAACTCGACTTGTCCTGATGCCACTGCTTTCAAGCTGAGGATAATGCTGGGATAAGGACATAGAATGGTTGCCTCTGGCTGAGCTGCTAGAGATAAAGCTTTTGCATAGGCAGAGGCTGCTGCTTCCGTGTTAGTACCGGCTGGACCAAGATAGGCAATTGAGAGAGGCATAGCTTAAGTAGATCGATTGATGAATCTAGATCAAGAGTTCTATCACAAGACAGAGCGATGCTAATTGTAAAAAAAATGTAAAATTAAGTGAATTAAATTCAGCCTTACCTTATGTCCACCCGGTTTGCTGCTTCTCAGTCTGTATCAATTGATGTACCGGACGAGCATGTCCCCATTCAGCATTACTTGCGTCAGCCTGAGCGCCTCGTTTATGCTCTTGTGGACCCTAGCCGGACTGAGTTGCTCAGCCAAGACTGCTTTCGTCTGAAAATGCGGCCCCTACAGTTTCTAATGCTGAGTATTCAACCAGTAGTAGATATGCGAATTTGGGCTGGATCTGATGGAACTGTGAATTTAAGCTCTGTGGCTTGTGAAATTCGTGGAGTGCCCTATATCAACCAGCGCTTCTCTTTGAATTTGAGCGGTATGCTTCGTCCTCATCACCACAACGGCTACACTCGTTTAGTTGGAAAGGCAGACTTAGCTGTTCAAGTTGAGTTACCTCCTGCTTTATGGTTTACGCCACAACCGCTACTTGAGGCGACTGGCAACAGTTTACTGAAAAGTGTGCTCTTGAGCGTCAAACAGCGGTTGATGCATCAATTGGTTTTAGATTACCGCAAATGGGCCTCATCGCCTCCAGAGGAAACAACTGCCCAGTTACAGGAAGTACCCACTAGCCCTCCTGCCATTTAATAGTTCAGTGGAGAGTAAACGCAGCTAGGTGAACTGATAAACCAATGATGCAGTACCGACGATTCGGACGCACAGAGTTGCAAATGCCGGTATTTTCCTGCGGTGGTATGCGCTACCAGTACAAGTGGCAGGATGTACCAGAAGCAGAAATTCCTGCTGATAACCAGCAGAATCTTGAAGCAACGATTCTGCGGGCTTTAGAAGTAGGAATCACTCACATTGAAACCGCGCGTGGCTATGGCACCTCCGAGGCTCAACTGGGGAAAATCTTGCCTGGCCTGCCGCGAGAGCAGTTGATTGTGCAAACAAAGGTAAGTCCTACCGCTGATGCCCAAGCCTTTTATCAAACCTTTGAAAAGTCCCTGGCACTGCTTAGGCTAGACTATGTTGATCTACTAGGGCTGCACGGCATTAACACGCCAGAGTTGCTGGAGCATAGCATCCGGCCTGGGGGCTGTTTAGATGTAGCCCGCAAATTGCAAGCCCAGGGACGGGTAAAATTTATTGGCTTTTCGACCCACGGGCCAACTGATTTAATTATCCAGACGATCAAAACAAATCAATTTGACTACGTTAACCTGCACTGGTACTACATCAATCAATTCAACTGGCCAGCAATTGAGGCTGCAACCCAACAGGACATGGGCGTATTCATCATCAGCCCTTCTGACAAAGGAGGGATGCTCTACAAACCCTCCCAGAAGTTAGTGGAGCTGTGTGCTCCCCTCAGTCCTCTGGTCTTTAATGATCTTTTTTGCCTCAGCTATCCGCAGGTACACACCCTAAGCCTGGGTGCATCATGCCCGCAGAACTTTGAGGAACATCTAAAAGTCTTGCCATTGCTAGAGCGATCGCAGGATCTATTGCCGCCTATCATTGCCCGGCTAGAAGCAGCAGCGATCGCGGCTCTAGGTGAAGACTGGTGGCATACCTGGCACGTCGGTCTGCCAACCCCCGAAGCGACACCGGGTGGACTGAATATGCTCGTGCTTTTGTGGCTAAGGAACTTGGCGATCGCCTACGACCTTAAAGACTACGCCACAATGCGCTACAACCTCCTGGGCAATGGTAGCCATTGGTTTCCAGGGGCGAAGGCAGAGCACATCAGTGAATTGAACCTACACCAGTGCTTAGCTCATAGCCTCCATGCTGAAAAGATTCCAGGACTACTGGCAGAAACCCACCAGCTTTTAAGTGGTCAAGCTATCCAGCGGTTATCCCAACAGTAATCTAGCTTTCTAGATATTAGAAGTCTCAGTCAAGAGGCTACCCTGTCCACTAATTAATACCCAAATCTGATCAGGCCCCAGGCTAGGATATTCATCCTGAAGTGTTTCTTCATAAGCCATCTGAGCTGCTACGCATCCTCGGATAGCCTCTGAAGACTCATCAACCTCACCCGCTACTGCTGCTTCTATGTGTGCCGCTTGGCTGAAAAACTCACTGGCTTCTGCGTAACTGCGGTTTGCGGCTGCTAAAATTCCCTGTTGCATCGCCTTGAGGTAAGCAGCACCCAAATCTGTCCGGATCGCTAGGGAATGCGGAATGCACTCACCATTGTCAATTATTCCAGAACGCTCAAAGACGATGCTTTTACAGTTGTAGCTAGCCAAAGCTTCTGGCCGGTCGTGATGGGCTTTGGATGCTTGGGGAAAAGGGACAAGTACCAGTGTAAAGGCAGTGGCGGTGGAGGCCAAAACTTTGCTCAGTTGCATCACTTTATCTTCAGTAGTGTGACTTAAAGTGCCCCACACAAGTGGATAGTTCTAAGCACAACTACTGAAGTTTGGCCCGCTCACCCTCCGGTTGATATGAGTGATTGTAGGGAGAGCTCAAATATCCTTGGTTTAGCTAGCTGCGAGAGGGCTTTGACCAGGTATGCCTACGGGTCGGGGAAATGCCTGGGGCGTAACGGCAATCTTCCGCAAATACAGGCAGTGCCGTACACTTTGACTGAGGGGAGTCGTAAATCCTTCCACTGATTCAATCCTACCTCCTAGCTGGGCTACAGCCAGTTGCAGTGCGTTGGTATCATTATCTGTCCACTGACCGCGATACAGGATAGCTAAGCCACCCACCTGTAAAAGGGGTAGGGCGTATTCAGCACAAACGGCTGCAGGTCCAACGGCTCTAACTAGAGCAATATCGTAGTGTTCCCGCTGCTGAGGTTGCTGACCAATCTGCTCAGCGCGATCGCAAATGGGTATCGCATTTTTGATCTCCAAGGTTTCCAGGAGTGTTTTGAGAAACGTAATCTTCTTGCGGGTTGAATCGAGGAGGGTAACCGTCCAACCAGTCGCAATTGCAACTAAAATTCCTGGAAATCCTCCTCCTGTGCCAATGTCAATCACCTGCTGTGGGGAATCGGATGGTAATAGGGGTGCTACCCCGCGCAGGGAATCCCACAGGTGTTTTTCCCAAAACTCCTCAGGAGTAGTGATACGGGTTAAATTAAGCTGGCGGTTGCCCTCCAGGATCAAGTCGTACAAGTTTTGGAATTGAAGTTGCTGCTGGGTATTTGGCTGCCAGTTCAGCGTGGACTGCCATAGCTCACTCATCTGCGGCAATCTTGCCGTTCCACTCTCATCCATAGCACTCAAATTCACAGCAGCTTGCAGTTATATACCCTGTACGAAAAGTAGATCGCTCAGCCTAGGATTACCAAAAATCATCGAATTGATCCTGCCGAAAAGCTACTATCAGGAGGCTGTTCTGCCTTAGCTCGGAGCAAGTTTGGATCAATGGATTGTAGTTTGCCATGGTCCAAGGTCCAACAGCGATCGGCGATCGCTAGCAATTCCCCAGCGTCATGAGTGACAACCAGTAAACTCCAGTCCGCTTTCAGCTTAGCGAGTAAATTGACCAGTTGCCGCCGCATGGACCAGTCCAGCCCAGCCGTCGGTTCGTCCAGTAAAAGGAGGTAAGGCTGACGAATTAACTGCACGGCCAAAGCTAAGCGTCGTTGCTGTCCACCACTCAGAGATTCAGGTGACGTATGCAAAGGTAGATGGGCTAACCCGACTTCCTGCAAAGCTCGGTTAATCTGTTCTGCCTTCAACTCTGGATGTCCTAGTCGTAATTCTTCAAGAACGCTGCCCCCGCAAAAATGCCGCTCCGGAAATTGAAAAACCAACCCACTTAATTGCTGCAAATGGACATCGGTTAATTCCTGTTCTCGCCAGAAGATCTGCCCTGCCGTTGGTTCTACTAGACCGGCTAACATCTCTAACAAAGTACTTTTACCAGAACCACTAGGGCCAATCACCAATCCGATCTGCTGGGGTGCCAGCTCCAAGTTAATTTGCTTCAGAATAGCTGTTGGTGTTGCCGCGGGGTGATAAACCAAATTTTTCAAATAGAGCATTAGGTGTGATGCCAGAATAAAGCCAATAGAATGCGGTAGATACAACGTTGATAGTTGCGTTAGGAGTTAAATTCGGCCAGGGCAATGCCTTAATTTTGCCAAACTTAGAACAGAGATTGAGGAATTTATTTTGCCACTTCAGGGTCGAGATGACTTCCCAACCTTAATCAGCGAACATGTTTAGTGACATGCTTTAACTTTTAAGCAATGAAAATACAGTTTCGTGAGTTTGATCCTTTTGATTTATGGATTTGGTTAGAGTTCGCTACAGTGCCCTCAGAACGCGAAAAGCAGTACGTAGAGGAAGTCTTTGACTCCTGGTTTTTCTTAGGCAAACTTGGCGGTTTTAATGCCGAAAACCTGCAAGTACAAGACGTTGGGTTAGAAATCAGTTATACGTTCTATGACGAAGAGGTGGGCGACCAGTCCCTTGTAGCATTAATGCACAACATGGGCGATGTCGAGTATGAGGGTATTTGGGCTCGTTGTTGGTTTGATTTGGGTACCAGTGATGCGATCGCTTTGGATGTTTTGATCAATGCCCTCAAACAATTTGCTCAAGACTATGTACCGATTGAACAATTGATCATTGGCGGTCAAAATGAAGACTGGCCAGTCACGGATAGTCGCAACCGCGCCAATCTCTACAACGGCCAGCTAAACTAAGCCAGTTAATGCCCAGCTGACCCCCTAGACCCACTAACCCTATGCATCAACCTGGTCAAATCCGAGTCTTGGCTTTAGGTATTATTCGTGATGGCAATCGCGTTTTTATGTCTCAGGGCTATGACCCTGTTAAGCAGCAAACTTTTTACCGAGCGATGGGTGGTGGCGTTGATTTTAGTGAACCGAGTCAGCAGGCACTACTGCGAGAGTTTCAAGAAGAAATTCAAGCAGACTTAAAAAATGTTCGCTATCTCGGCTGTCTAGAAAATTTATTCACTTATAATGGTCAGCCCGGACATGAATTACTCCAAATTTATGAGTGTGACTTCGTTGATCCGAAGTTTTACCAGCTTGAACAGTTAACGTTTGCGGAAGGCGATCGCCAGAAAACAGCTCTGTGGGTAGAGCTTGAGCGATTCAGATCCAATGAATTAATTCTTGTTCCAGATCACTTCATCACTTACCTTTAATTGGTTTGGGTAGTAATAATACCCAATCTTTAGTATTTCTTTTCCCTAAACCTGAATTTTTTCTTACCCCCTTTCGTTCCTAGAAACAAGCATTGATTGCGTGGGTATGAGTTAGGGGGGATATGATTACTAGTTGTATTGAAACATTGATCGATGCACTCGATCACTCAGCAGAGTGCCATCCAAATAGTAAGGTGTACTTTTCCGGGTTACGCACTGGATCACAGACAATACCGCTGGCAGATATTGCCACAATTTCAAAGCGTTATGCCTGCGGTTTACAACGTTTAGGCTTACAAAAAGGAGATCTAATTGGTCTGCACCTGTCGACGCGACCGGAATTTATTTACAGCTTGATAGGCATGATTCGAGCTGGTGGGGTGCCCGTACCACTGCCAACTTACTCAGGCGGCCAAAGCTCTGTTGGGCTGGGGGAGCGTTTGGCTCATATTGTGCACCATAGTGGCGTTCGATACATCATATCGGAACAGCGGCTTGGCAATTGGGCTGAAGAGGACCCAAAGCCAGAGCGCTGTACTCCTCAGTGGCTGAGTCCTGAGGAGATCGAGGTAGAAGGCGATGGTGCATCTTTACGCGAATGGGGCAGTAGTGATCTATGCCTGGTGCAGTATACTTCCGGCAGTACTGCCTCTCCCAAAGGGGTTGCCCTGACGCACCAGAATGTTTGGGCGGGGTTGAAGACGATTATTCAAGAAATCAAGCTGACGCCAGCAGATGTCTGGTGCAGTTGGCTACCGCTTTATCATGACATGGGCTTAATTGGGATGCTCTGTAACCTTGCTTGCGGAGCTTCTTTGCATTTATCCAGGCCGCGCTCATTCGTTGGTAATCCTGCGGTATGGCTGAAGGAGTTTAGCCGCTGTGGCGGCACCCTTTATGCTGGACCCAGCTTCTCTTTCGCGCATATGCTGAGGCATATTAGCGATCAGCAACTGGCAGAGCTTGATCTTTCCGGCTGGCGGCTTGCTTTTAATGGCAGTGAATCGATTGATCCACTAGTCCTCGAGCAGTTCATCCAACGCTTTTCCCAAGCTGGTTTTCGCGCTTCTGCAATGTTCCCAGTTTATGGGATGGCGGAAGCAACGCTAGCCATCAGTTTCCCCCCCTTAGAAAGTACACCCGTGATCCAGTGGGTTGATGCTCAGGTTCTGGCGGAAGTTGGTAGGGCAGTCGAAGTAGCGCGCTCCAATCCTCAAGCAAGGGGCGTAGTCTCAGTGGGCCGAGCTGTCAGTGAGCACACGGTACGCATTACCAATGCTGTGGGAGCCGAGCTGCCGGAAACTTGGATTGGTGAAGTGCAAGTTCAAGGCCCGGCAGTTATGACGGGCTACTATGCTGACCTGAAGCAGAGTGCAGCGGTTTTACGCAATGGCTGGCTGAGCACCGGAGACTTGGGATATATCTCGCAGGGGTTGCTGTTTATCACAGGTAGAGCCAAGGAACTGATCATTGTCAATGGCAGAAAGTTTTATCCTCAAGATGTCGAACCTCTGGTTGGCAGGATGGATGGTGTTTACCGGAGCCGTTGTGTCGCCTTTACCTTTAGTGATACGAATGGTCCGGCACCCCAAATGATAGTGGCTGTAGAAACCAGCCTAGACAGCAAAAGCCAGAGAATAGCTTTGGTCAGTAAGCTGCGATCGCTAGTCTCAAACCATCTGGGGTTATTTACCATTTGCGTCTGCTTACTGAAGCCGGGAGCAATCCCACTTACCAGCAGTGGCAAGCAGCAAAGATTGCTTCTACGCCAGCAACTGCAGCAGGGCAAGCTGCTAGACAAGCTATGGCCGGAAACTGAAGCTTCTACAACGACTCAACTCGCTTCACAAGCATCGTAGCCAAGTTAGGGGTAGGCCATGCGCCATTTCTCCTAGCTTCTGCGGACCGGTTGCTCTTATAAAGAAAAGGCGCTTCTGGCTTCTGGGAATCATTGCTCAGGGTGAACTGAGTAACGGCTAGGCGGTGTTTGCCTAAAGGACACTGATAGTTAGCTTCAGCAATCGCTAAAAACGTGTGTTACTGCCCTTAAGGGCTGACGTTGGAGTAGACCAAACGTTCGGCTCTGGCTTGGGCTACGTACTACGCTTGCCGCTCAGAGGTAAGCGGCTAGGGTGACGCTTGTCAAAAATTTTGAGCTAAGGAGGTGAGGTTAATTCCAGGGTGACAACCGACGATAAGATTTCAGCCAAAACTTGATTCAGGACGACTTAAGACTGATTCGTATTTTTTAGGGGGGACCGATAGATGACCAGTATTAGCACTATCAAAACAAAGATCCGAGAAACGATCTGCCAGGAGCTACAGATTGAACCGCAGATGATTAGCGATCAAGCTAGCCTGCGTGACATGCCAGGCATTGAGTCACTGAAATTCCTGCGGATTATCCTCTGCGTTGAGGAGCACTACAACATCGAACTGGAGGAGCAAGTCGTTTTCAGCGCCAACACTGTAGAAGCGCTGGCGATCGCTGTTGCAAACCAGCTTGGCAACCTACAACCCACGGGAGGCCAGCGTTATGTCTGAAGCAGTGACAACGATCAAATATGCGCCGGGTGAACAGGGTGGCACCTTACAGCATTACGACTTGGAGCCAGAGGTCTTTGAGCAATTCCTTGATCCCTACATGAAATACACCTGTGGGCTTTACCTGTCTGGAAAAGAGTCGCTGGCCGAGGCTCAGCGCCAGAAGATGGCATTCATTGCTCAGAAACTTGGCATCTGTGGGGGTGAACGGGTGCTGGATGTGGGCTGCGGTTGGGGTAGCTTGCTGCTGTTTCTCGCCCAGCAGTTTTCCTGCCAAGGTTGGGGAGTTACGCCCGCACCCAATCAAGCGAAATACATTCTGAAGAAAGCTTCAGACTGGCACCTCGCCACACAAATTCGAGTTGAACAAGCATACATCCAAAACTTGCGGCTTCCCGCTGCCAGCTTTGATGCCGTCACCTTTGTTGGCTGCATCAGTCATATGTCTGACAAGCTAGGAATACTGCAAGCATGCTATCGAGCCCTAAAGCCAAAGGGGACGATTTACATCTCCGAAAGTTGCTTTAGGAATCCCCAGAAATATAAAGAGTTTTCAGAAAGCCCTGGGATGCGCTTTGTCCGCGATGAAGTTTTCGGGTGGGGCAGCTTAGAGCCGCTTTCGGTGATTGTGTCTGCTGTGGAAGATGCAGGTTTCTCCCTGACTGGGCTCACAGATTTAACGAGCCATTACCAGCGCACAATTTTAGATTGGATGCACAATATCAAGCGTAACCAGGCGTCGCTTGAAGCCATTCATCCAGGAATTGCTGATAAGCTGCTGCGATATCTTGAGCTTTCTAATATTGCCTGGGGTTTCACAACAAAGCATTACGCCATCGTTGCCACGAAGAAGCGCTAACCAAACAATTCAGTTTTTTAAGGGGGGAAGGTTATGAGACTCAGCCAGGACAAACTATCTGAGCTAATAGAAAAGCACACCTGTGTTGCCGATGATGTCAGTTGGAATCGCTTTAGCTCAATTCCTTGGCAGGATTTGCAACCAGAACTGTTGACGGCTAAGGAGCGATCAGCAATCGCCTTTGTCAATTTGATCGAAGACCACCTGCCCGGCTACTTCACCGAATATATGCAGCTTTTTCCGATCAATCCAGATACACCGTTGGAAGCCTGTATGTACAACCGAGAGCTGTATCACTTTCTTGTCCGCTGGGCCCAAGAAGAAGACCGGCATGCTCACGTGCTCACAAATTATCAACTACGGGCTGGGCTAATGCCTTTAGAGCAGCTCCAGCAAGAGCTGGCGTGCGAAGGTCGTAAACAATTTACGATCAAGTTCACTGAGCCTCTGCAAGTTTTTACTTATGCCTTACTTCAGGAAAAAGCAACATTGCTTTATTACAAGCAACTTCACCAGGTGGTCCGGGAGCCTGTTTTGAAATTTATCCTGCGCCTACTGGTGAAAGATGAAGCGCGGCACTTCGCCTTCTTCAGCAGCATTGTCGGTGCACATATTGAGGAGTTCGGTGAGCAGGCCATCCCTTTGATCAAAGTGGTGCTCCAGGACTTCAAAATGCCGCTACACAACACCCTTACCAACTACTGGCGACGGGCGATGATTACCTGCGAGGCCGTTGGCGGTCACCAGTACGCAGAAGCCTCTAAAGCTTTAGCTAAATTAATTCACAGATGGGCTGACCCAGCGGCTCGCCTTCAGGCGTCTACCATGGTTGATTCAACGCAAAAAGTACATGCCGTCTAGAAACCTACGTTGCTAATTGCGGGAGGCAGCACAGCTTATCCACCAATTTGCGACATGGTTCTAGTGTAGGAAGCTCCGGCTGTCCCAGACTCCCTGCCTTTGTAGTTAATTTCTGGTTTCAGCATCAATAAATGTTGGACCTGGTTCCGGAGTTCTGGAAGGGGCACGCCACTGCGGAGGGAAGTTTTAAGATCAAGTTGCCCCGTCTCATTCAGCAAACAAGGCCGCAGCCAACCATCAGCAGAAAGGCGCATCCGGTTGCAGCGATCGCAAAAGCACTCTGACATTTGACTGATAAATCCGATGGTGCCTTTAGCACCGGGTATCTGAAATACATCTGCCGGTCCGTTGCCCTGGACTTGGCTTGCCGTCAGGCCCCAGCGATCACGAATCTGCTGGCGCAGTTCCTCGGAAGGTACCCAACCTCGTTCTCCAAAGAGTCCCGCGTTGCCAATTGGCATAAACTCAATAAACCGGATGTGCCACTGGCGCTCTATACTCAGCGCCGCTAGATCTAATACTTCATGCTCATTCACCCCTGGAATCACCACAACGTTGAGCTTCAGCGGGTCAAACCCTACGGCATGGGCTGCCTGGATACCTGCCCACACCTGTGTCCAGCGGTCGCTTCTGCCGCCAACCACCTGCCGAAAGATTTGCGGATCTAAAGAGTCCAAACTAATATTCACCCGGCGCAACCCCGCATTGTAGAGGTCTGGGGCTAACCTAGAGAGCAAAAAGCCATTAGTCGTCATGGATAGATCTTCAACTTGTGGCAAGCAAGCGATCGCTCGCACGAGTTCCACAACGTCTGGTCGCAGCAAGGGTTCCCCCCCAGTTAAGCGAAACCGGCTAAAACCGAGGGGGATGAAAACTGCTTGCAGTAGTGTTAAAAGTTCTTCTGCGCTCAAGCAGTTATCAGGGGCAATAAAATCCAGCTCTGTACCCTCTGGCATACAGTATTGGCAGCGGAAATTACAACGATCAATCAAACTGATACGGAGATAATCGACCTGGTTCATAGTATTTCCCGCTGCGGTTGTGCTGCTGACTAACCCGTTTCCTGGGGAGCGAAGTACCTAAACTTGCTAGACCTATAGCCATCCTATCTACAATACAGTTGACTTCCCATTTATCTAAAAGCCTTGATTATGGCTAAGCGTCTACTTTGGTTGCTGTGGCTTGGTTTTATTACCTATGCTTTTCTGGCAGCTCCACCGAATCAACCCAACACCTTTCCCTTGATTCAAAATCTAGTTAACGGTCATTGGGAGGGGATTAATCCCCTAGTTGTGGCGCTGTTCAACCTCCTGGGGATCTGGCCAATGATTTATAGTTGCCTGTTGTTCAGTGATGGCAGCGGCCAAAAAATCCCGGCGTGGCCTTTTGCCCTATTATCCTTTGGCACCGGAGCCTTTGGTTTACTCCCCTACTTGGCTCTGCGGGAACCGCAACCAGAGTTTAAGGGGCAAAAGAATTGGTTAATCAAGCTTTTGGACTGGCGCTGGACAGGGACCATCTTAACCCTAGGCACAGTTGGCCTGGTTGCCTATGGCTTCGCCGGGAACTGGGGAGACTTGATTGAGCAATTTCAAACTAGCCGTTTCATCCACGTCATGAGCCTGGACTTTTGCCTGCTATGTCTCTTATTCCCGACCCTCTTGGGTGATGATATGGCACGCCGAGGGATGGCAAACACCAAAATCTTCTGGCTAGTTGCCTTGATTCCCTTATTTGGCCCTCTGGCCTACCTCTGCTTGCGGCCAGCTTTACCTGAGCAAGAACAGCAACAGTACCCGCTCACCTTGAGCCAAGATGCTGTGAAGTAACTCCAAAATATCTATGTTTTCAGCGAGCATAAAAAAGCAAAGATGACAGATACATCCACCATTTTTCTAGCAGGTGCCAGCCGAGGGGTGGGGCGAGAAATTGCTCACTGCCTCAGCCAACAATCTCTGAAGATTAAAGTACTCCTCCGTTCTGAGCATTCTCAAGCTGAACTAGAAGCAATGGGGATAAGTGCTGTCTTTGGGGATGCTTTAGATATTGCCGCAGTTGAGCAGGCAATGTTAGCAGAACAAATCGATACCGTGATTACAACCATCGGTGGTCTGCCCAAAGATGGTCAGCGGGCAGACTACTGGGGCAATAAGAACCTAATTGATACGGCGGTTAAAGCAAAGGTACGAAAGCTTATTTTGATTTCTTCGATTGGCAGTGGCAATAGCGCCGTTGCCTTGCCGCCGCAAGCGCTAGAAACCCTGGGTCCAGTTTTAGCAGAAAAAGCAAAGGCAGAACAGCACCTGATTAAAAGTGGACTGACCTACACCATTATTCGGCCCGGAGGGTTGAAATCAGAGCCGGCCACAGGAAATGGCATGCTTACGGAAGATCCGACTGTGGCTGGAACAATTCATCGTGCTGATGTTGCCCAGTTGGTTTGCCGCTGTCTAGGTGCGCAGCGCGCTAATAACAAAGTTCTCTCAGCCGTCGACCGCCAGATGCTTTATGGTCAGCCCAAGTTCGAGGAATTTGGTTTAGATTAACCGATGCAGATAGAGGCCCTGTCCCAGTTTTTGGATCAACTGTTTGATGTTCAGCAGTTTGGCGAAGATCAAGGAGGTGTATACCGCACTTCTAAGCGCCCGATCCAGCGGCTGGGTTTAGCCTTGGAACCCTGGCCTCAGTTAGCCGCATGGGCGAGTGCAGAACATTTGGACGCGCTTTTTTTACACCGTCCTTGGAAACTGCAACTGCAACAGGATATTGGTGTAGTTGCTTATCATTTGGCGTTTGATGAGTACCTGACACTGGGCTTCAATTCTCGTTTAGCAACCGTCCTGGGGATATCCGGCTTGGAAGTTTTGGGGTACAAGTCTGGGCGCCCGATTGGTATGCTCGGAAAAGTTTTCACCCCAAGCTTCCCACATTATGCTTCTCTGGTGTCTGAGGTGTTTGGGGACTTGGATCAGGCCACGGCTAACGCTACAACTGAGGTTTCCCAAGTGGCAGTTGTGGGAGCGATGAGTGATACCTTGGTCAGAGAGGCGGCAGCGCGGGGTGCTGAGGTGTACGTGACGGGGCAGTTGCGGCAACCGGCGGCGCAAGCAGTACGCGAAACTGGGATTGGCGTGCTTGTCGTTGGCCACCGCCGCAGTGAGGAGTGGGGACTGCGGGCCTTAGCTGGTGTGCTGCGAGAACGCTGGGCCGGCTTGGAAGTCGTTTTGCCGGTCCGTCAGTAAGCACCTGAATATGACAGAAGCTCGGGTCTCGATCATTATTCCGACGCTCAATGAGGCAGAGCAGTTAGACCGTACCCTGCGGCAACTCAGCCTGCTCAAGCCACCCGCATGGGAAGTCTTGGTAGTGGATGGGCAGAGCGAAGATCAGACAGTGGCAATCTCACGCTCGGCAGGCGTTCAGGTTCTTCATGCCCAACAGCGGGGACGAGCGGTGCAGATGAATCAAGGAGCCAAAGCCGCAACCGGAGAGATCCTGTGCTTCCTCCACGCGGACACGATTGTACCGGATGACCTAGTAGCTGTAATTGAGCGGACTCTGGCAGATCAAGCGATCGCCTGTGGTGGATTTATTTCTTTAATGGCAGGCCCGCAGACTACCCGCTGGGGTGTCTCCTTGCACAACTACCTCAAAACCTACTACGCTCCCTTACTGTTTCGGCCTCACTTATTTCTCAAGGGGCTGCGGTTACTATTTGGGGACCAGGTGATGTTCTGTCGCCGTGCTGACTTTTGGGCGTGTGACGGCTTTGATCCAACCTTACCGATCTTAGAAGATGCTGATTTGTGCCGAAAGCTGGTGCGCCGGGGACGCATTTGCCAGCTTAACCGGATTGTCCAGTCAAGCGATCGCCGCGTTGCCCGCTGGGGTTCTTTCAAAGCGACAGTTATTTATCTTTATATTGGAATTCTCTGGGGATTTGGTGTCTCCGCAGACTACCTGAAGCAGTTTTATGGAGATGATAGATAGGCCATATTTACCCCTCCACACGCTTAAAGGACATCGATCAAGTCAGAATGGGTTCAGGAGAGGCATAAACTTTTTCATTAAATATCGGTTAGTTTATCTCCTACAGGTTGGCGTTCTGGGCTGCGATCTACAACTATGGTAAAAAATTGGTTTTTTTTAGGTGCAATCGCCTTTGGGATGAGCTTCGGTCTCAGTTTCGCTGGCAGCCGGGACCTTGAGAAGTCACTGCTCACAGGCGGAATTACCCTGCCTTCCACCTTGGTCGCTGCCGCAGCGGTAGAGCGTTTACGCAAGCATCAGGCAGACACAACTTTGGCGCCGTTGAAAGCTCAGATCCAGAACCTAGAGGGTCGAGAAGCCGAGTTGAACCAGTCCATTAGTGCCACGCAGGTCCGAAGGCAGCAGGTAAAAGATAATTTAGCAGCCTTGCAAGCAGAGTTTGAGCAAATTCAAATCCAGGTCAACGATCGCCAGCACCACAAAGAATACTTAGAGCAAGAGCTAGCAACCCTGACAGCACAAAAACACAAGTTGGCAGCACAATCAACCAACCTGAAAGCTCAAGTTCAAAACCTCCAGAGTCAAGAAGTCGAACTCAACCAGTCCTTATCCACAGCAACAGCGGCACTTCAAACCCTCAAGGCTCAACAGAGTTCATTACAAACAGAGTTCACGCAACTGCAAGCACAGGTTGCTGATCAACAAACCGAGAAGGCAGCGCTAGGTCAATCAGTGATGACCCTTGAGGAGCAAAGGCGGCAGGTAGAAGCACAATTACACGAGTTGCAAACTCAAATCCAGAACTTTGAAAGCCACAAAGCTGAGCTAAATCAGTCCCTATCCTCTCTATCAGCCCAGAGGCAGCAGTTAGAAGAGAACCTAACACCGTTGCAAGCAAACTTCGAACACCTCCAAGCTGCAGTTTCAGAACGCCAATCCCAGAAAGCGCACTTAGACCAGGAGTTTACAACTCTTACGGAACAGAAACACGGTCTAGAAATACAGGTAGACCGCTTACACAGGCAGATCCAAGACCTGGAGAACCGGGAAGCCAAGTTAAATCAATCCCGAGCAGCTACCACAAGGGAAGTCCAAACTGCAGAAGCCAATCTTGCTTCTGTGCAGACGAAATTTAATCAACTACAAGCACAAGTCTCAGAGCTGGAAAACCAGCAGAGATCGCTAGAGCAGCCAGTGGTAGCCCTTGAGAAGCAAAGGCAAGAATTAGCAGCCAAAGCAGAGGCACTACACAAACAAGTCCAAGACCGGAAGCAGCATAAAGCGGAACTCAACCAGTCCCTATCCTCCCTGGAGAGCCAAAGGCAGCAGCTAGAAGAGAGCTTGATTTCTGGGCAAGCAGATTTTGAGCGGCTGCAAACTGGAGTTGCCAAACGCCAGCATCAGAAAAAGCAGTTGGATCGAGAGCTAGCAGAACTTTCCGAACAAAAGCACAAGCTGGAAACACAAGTAGATACTTTACACGCGCAGATCCAAGACCTAGAAAGCCGGAAAGCAGAACTAAGTCAAGCCCTCTCCACAGCAGCAACTCAAGCTGAACGGATTCCATCTCAGCCGGTTCAGTCAGTTCAATCAACTGCTGAAGATGGTAGAAAAGATAGTATTGTCGCTGAGAGTGCCGCAACCCATTACCAGCGCGGCTTAGAAAAAGGTAAACGTGGTTATTATCCAGAAGCAATTGCCGACTTTACTCAGGCACTGCGGCTCAATCCTAACGATGCCAAAATTTATAACCACCGAGGCGTTACCTACTCTAAGCTGAAAGATTTCCGCAATGCCATTAAGGACTACAACCAGGCGATTCGCTTGCAGCCTAACTTTGCTCAAGCCTATTACAACCGCGGTTACGCTCGGTATCGCTTAGGAATTTTACAAGGAGCGAGACAAGACTTTTACCAGACACTGCGGATCGATCCTAACTACACGGAAGCAGATGAAGTACTCAGGTACCTAGAGTCTGAATTAGTTTGATACTATCCCTGTGTGTCAATAATCGGTGAGTGAGACCGTTACCCCATCATAACTAGACCGCAGGGCTGCAAGATAAGGTAGTCCTAAACAATTATAATGATTGACTGTAAAAAACGAAAATTGCTAAGACATTGGTCGCTCATTGCAACGTATGTCGCTTTGTGAAAACTGACGTCCATCTGCACTAAGTTGAGCCTGTTTGGAAACGCTGGAGCGAACTGCTCAACGGTTAGAAATAGACGCTATCGAGGTGGAGAACTCCCAGAAGTCATGAGTGCCTGTTAGAGGTTCAACCACGCCAGGTAAAATCCTATCGTTTCAACTCCAGTTGTCCTTCTGTAAACCCTGGAAGTTCAGCAATCGTCAGCACTGCCGGGAGGAGGCAGTTTCAGTTTTGCCTTAAGTTTGTAGCGCACCAGGTGATGCACGTATTTGCAAGTGCTCTTGGCTACTTGCTGTGTTAGCTCGCTGTAGCTAATGTTCCAACCCTGCATTGCTTTCCTTGAGCAACTGCATACTAAAGTCGTTGCCATAGGTCGCCAACAAGGGTTCTACGAATTTAGTGCGGCTTCACTCAGACTTGCTGTAAGACTTCCCGCTCAAAGGTTGAAATTGATTGCCAACTTAAAGAGTTATGTCTTGAATAGGAGACAGGTTGATGGTGTAGTAAGGCCGCCGAGAATAGAATAGAACCTGACCTTGCTGCCCAGCCAAATTAATAAGTATTTATGACTTCCCCGATCCGGTTTTTGATGTGCCCGCCCGATCACTACGACGTGGATTATGTGATCAATCCTTGGATGGAAGGCAATATTCATAAGTCAACTCGCGATCGCGCTGGTGAGCAGTGGCAGAAATTGTTCCACCTCCTGAAAGAGTACGCCCTGGTGGATTTGATCACTCCCCAAAAGGGTTGGCCAGACCTGGTATTCACCGCCAACGCCGGATTGGTCTTGGGCGACACAGTTGTTCTAAGTCGTTTCTTCCACAAAGAGCGCCAAGGAGAGGAACCTTTTTTCAAGCAGTGGTTTACCGAACAGGGGTACACGGTTCATGAATTGCCGAAAGACTTGCCCTTTGAAGGAGCGGGGGACGCCCTGTTAGATCGCGATGGCGGTTGGCTGTGGGCGGGTTATGGCTTCCGCTCGGAGCTAGACTCTCACCCCTACCTGGCGAAGTGGCTGGATACGGAGGTCCTATCCCTGCGGCTGATGGATGAGCGATTCTACCACCTGGATACCTGCTTTTGCCCGCTGAGCGGGGGCTATCTGCTCTACTATCCGCCTGCTTTTGATGCTTATTCCAACCGCCTGATTGAAATGCGCGTCCCGGAATCGCAACGATTGCCCGTTGGGGAAGCGGATGCCGTGAATTTCGCCTGCAATGCTGTGAATATTGAGCAGACGGTGATCCTCAACAAGGCAAGCCAGGAGTTGAAACAGCGACTACTTGCCGTGAATTTTCGGGTGGTGGAAACACCACTGACCGAGTTTCTAAAAGCGGGGGGAGCAGCTAAGTGTCTCACCCTGCGGGTGACAGAACCTGTCCGGGAAGAGTGCCATGCTAGGGCTGCTGTGGAAGCACGGACAGTAAGCCTGGAAGGCCATTTGCTGGATTCCGGGTTAATTAACCGCTCTCTAGATTTAATTGTGGAGGCCGGAGGTAGCTTTCAGGTGCTGAATTTCCAGTTAGGGATGCAGCGCCAGAGTACTTCCTCCGCCCAAATAAAGGTTTCCGCACCCTCCCACAGTGTGATGGAAACGATCATGACCCAGTTAATCGACCTGGGCGCCGTGAGTTCTGCCCAGCAGGAGCAAGATGCCGGGTTGGAAGTGGTGTCTCAGGCTGGGGTGGCCCCGGATGACTTTTATGTGACCACGATTTATCCGACGGAGGTGCGGGTGAATGGTCAGTGGGTGCGGGTCCAGAACCAACGGATGGATGCGGCGATTGTCGTTGCAAGACCTCCAGGTGCTACGGCAAGCTGTAAACTGCTGCGGGATTTGGCTATAGGGGAACAGGTGGTGGTTGGCGTGGAAGGAATTCGAACTGTCCGCAAGCCGGAAGCACGCGAACAGCGCGTCACGCAGGAATTTAGCTTTATGGGAGCGGGAGTTTCCAGTGAGCGCCGCGTGGAACTAGTAGTGGAACAAATTGCCTGGGAACTGCGCAAGATCCGCGACCAAGGGGGCAAAGTGGTTGTGGTTGCTGGTCCCGTGGTGATTCATACGGGCGGAGGGGAGCATTTGGTGCGGTTGATCCGCTCTGGCTATGTGCAGGCGCTTTTGGGAGGCAACGCGATCGCCGTTCACGACATGGAACAGGCAATGATGGGCACTTCTCTGGGGGTGGACATGCAAAGGGGTGTCTCTGTCCGCGGCGGTCATCGCCACCACCTGAAGGTGATCAACACGATCCGACGCTGTGGCAGTATAGCCCAAGCAGTGGAGCAGGGTGTCCT
>CADCWO010000046.1:66797-71489 GCA_902806435.1 uncultured Synechococcales cyanobacterium
GATCGAGGGAGCAGATTTGATCTTGATGCTATCTTCGATGCTGCACTCGATCGGGACAGGAAATATGACCCCAGCAGGCGTCAAGATGGTGTGCGTAGATATTAATCCAGCAGTTGTTACTAAACTCAGCGATCGCGGTTCTGTAGAATCGGTTGGCGTGGTCACCGATGTCGGCCTATTCTTGAGCCTATTGGTGCAGCAACTCAGTAAACTCGACAGCCCTTACAGCAACTCGCCCTTGCCTTATACCCATTCGCAAAGCGAAAGATAAGGCTGATAAGGTGTTGGCTCATCCAGTTGCAGCCTCTATTGAGGCAGAGTCAGTCAAGTCGCACCTAGTCTCAATCGCAAGTCAAAAACAAGCTCAAAACAGCAGCTCACTTCCGGCAACAACAAAAGTAATTGTCTATCGGGTCAACTTAAGAAACCTTCTCTAGAGATGCAGTGGGCTTTGCCTGCCAGCGCTTAATACGCACTCACGTTAATTCAAGCTTCTCTGCCTCTAGCCGCCTGCATGAGCGGGGATAAGTCTAAGTGGGCGGCAACAGCATCCGTGACTGCATCTAAAAAAACTTCCCGCTGTTCGCTGTAGTTAGCAACCTCTGTTGTTAAAGGCTTCAGGCCTCGTTGTTGTCTGAGTTGATTCAGCCAAGCCCGCCGCCAGGAACCGTTGTCAAACAAACCATGTAGGTAGGTGCCCCAAATCAATTGGTTAGGGTTGGCAATGCCAAGACTAGGGTCATCGAACAGGGGCTGGAGGGCTTCTAAAACTGTAGTTCGGCCTTGATGAATTTCATAGCCAAAGATAGGAATTTCTTCGGGGTACAGGGCGATCGCCTGGCGCTGGCGCGTCACTTTCTCGGCTGTGATTACAGTACTTAGGGGCAAAAGACCTAGTCCAGAGTATTCTCCCGCTGCACCTTCCAAGCCTGTTGGGTCACTAAGCGTGTGCCCTAGCATTTGAAAGCCGCCACAGATACCAACAATGGTGCCCCCTGCTGCCGCGTAGTTCCGCAGTCGCTCAGCCATCCCCGTTGTTTGGAGGGTCATTAGATCCGCGATCGTCGTTTTGGAACCAGGAAGGATTACAGCATCCGGCTCACCGAGGGGTTGGCTAGGATTAACGTAGCGCAGATTGACTGTTGATTCAGCTTCCAGAGGCTCAAAGTCTGTGAAATTGGCAATCCGGGGCAAGCGGATTACCGTAATGTTGAGATCTCCTTTTGTATTGGCGCGACGCTCAAACAGATCTAAGGAGTCTTCCGCCGGAAAGGCATGGTCTAACCAAGGAATTACCCCGACGACAGGAATGCCCGTGCGTTCTTCTAGCCAGGTAATGCCAGACTGAAGTAGCGATCGCTGACCCCTAAACTTGTTAATGATCACACCGCGGATCAAGGCTCGTTCATCCGGGTCAAGGAGTTCTAAAGTACCAATCACATGGGCAAAGGCTCCGCCGCGGTCAATATCTACGACCAACAGCGTGGGGGCATTCAGGTATTTGGCTACCCGCATATTAGTCAAATCTCGATGCTTCAAGTTGATCTCTGCCGGGCTGCCCGCGCCTTCACAAACAATCCAGTCAAATTTCTGGCTCAAGTACTGGAGAGCGTCCTGAATTGCCTGCCATCCTAAATCAAAATATTCCTGATAGTAATCGGCAGCCCCAACCTTCCCCACTACTTTGCCGTTCAAGATCACCTGAGAAGTCATATCTCCCTGGGGCTTTAGGAGGATAGGATTCATTTCCACTACAGGCTCCACCCCGGCAGCCCAGGCTTGCACCGCTTGGGCATGACCCATTTCCCCACCACTGGCCGTGACATAGGCATTCAAGGCCATATTCTGCCCTTTAAAAGGCGTAACCCGCCAACCCTGACGCGCCAAAATCCGGCAGATTACCGCTGTAAGTAAAGATTTACCCGCGTGGGAAGTAGTGCCCACAACCATTAGAGATGCCATTATTTAGGCCGGTAACCGCAGCCAGCGGCTAAAGACATTCAGAAGTCGGTCGTTTAAAGAAGGTGAGCCCCAAGCCTTTTCTTCATGCTGCCACTGCTCAACTAAATTACGGCCCAGCGGGGTAAGACGAAAGCTATCGGTTAGTCCTTGTCCATCAACTTCCCGACGCAGAATTCCCACTTGAATTAACCAGAGCAAGGCGTTTTCAGCGGTCAACTCGGCAAGCGGATGCCGGGTATATTGCCTTTGGACACCCATTTGTTCAGAAATCTCTGATAGAGAAACACTCTGGAGACGCATACTGGCAAATAGTTTCATCTCAAAAGGACTACAGCGCATTGCCCGCATCGCTCGATTAATTGCTTGACTGGAATATTGCATCAAAAATCAACATTACCTTTATTCTCTAAATCTAACGGTTGGGATGGCCTGAACTGCTGATTTCTTGAGGTGTCTCAGATTTAACTTCACTAAGTAGTGACAACAGAAGCTTAAAACCGGCCGTGCCTACACCTTAAACTTTTCCGTAATCCGCTTCATTGCCTCCTCTACATTCTCCCGGCTATTGAAAGCGGAAATGCGGAAGTAGCCTTCACCGGCAGCACCGAAACCAGAACCAGGAGTTCCTACTACATGACAGGTGTGCAGCAGTTTGTCGAAGAATTCCCAGCTGGATAGATTATTCGGTGTTTGCACCCACACATAAGGCGCATCCACACCGCCATACACTCGCATTCCGGCTGCTGTCAGTTGTTCGCGGATCATGTTGGCATTCTCTAGGTAGAAGCTGACCAACTCTCTAACTTGCGCTTGACCCTCAGGAGAATAGACTGCCTCAGCACCGCGTTGAACAACGTAGGACACCCCATTGAACTTAGTCGATTGACGGCGATTCCACAGCTTCCACAGTTCCACGTCGGAACCGTCAGTAGCCTTCGCGCTCAGCGTTTTGGGCACAACGGTAAATGCACAGCGGGTACCGGTAAAGCCAGCATTTTTTGAGAAAGAGCGAAACTCGATCGCGCAATCCCGTGCTCCTTCAATCTCATAGATGGAATGGGGTAGCTCCGGATTGGTAATGAAGGCTTCGTAGGCAGCGTCAAAGAAAATAATCGAACGGTGGGTTTTGGCGTAGTCTACCCAGGCTTGAAGATGGGCCTTGGTTGCAACTGCGCCTGTGGGGTTGTTGGGAAAGCAGAGATAAATCAAATCAATTTTCTGATCAGGAATCTCTGCCGTGAAATTGTTCTGGGCTGTAATTGGTAGGTACACCAAGCCCTGGTACTCACCTGCCTGGTTAGCAGGCCCAGTATGGCCTGCCATGACGTTGGTATCTACATAAACCGGATAGACAGGGTCAGTAACCGCAATCGTATTGTTGCGGCCAAAGATGTCAAGAATGTTGCCCGTATCGCACTTTGAACCATCCGAGATAAAGATCTCACCCGGCTCAATCTCACACCCCCGCGCATGGAAGTCGTGGGCGGCAATTTTCTCGCGCAACCAAGCGTAACCCTGCTCAGGACCATAGCCCATGAACGTAGAGCGATCGCCCATTTCTTGCACTGCTTGAATCATTGCCGTACGGCAGGCTTCTGGCAATGGTTCAGTGACATCGCCAATTCCTAGTCGAATCAGTTTTTCATCAGGATTTGCTTCCGCAAAAACATTGACCCGTCGAGCGATTTCGGGAAACAGATAGCCTGCTTTGAGCTTCAGGTAGTTCTCGTTGATAGTTGCCATGGATAGATTGCGACAAGTGCTGTAGCTAGCCTATTGCCAAGCTTAGCAGGAGGTTGAACTTGCCGGCGAACTGGTAGGATTTTGTTGAGTCTCGTCAGGTTTAGAAGTTGTGGAGCAACACGAAGAAGTGACCATTGCGGAATACCAGGCCACGGCAGCAGCTTTTAAGTCAGGCACCTGGGACCATGATGTTTCTCAAAATCGGGAAGCGCTAGAAGCTGTTCTACCCAGAAACCCTGGTAAAATTCTCGACCTAGGCTGCGGGCCCGGACGGGATCTGGTGTATTTCAAACAACAAGGGCATACGGTTATTGGCTTAGATGCAACACCCGCTTTTGTGGAGATGGCGCAACAGGTCTCCGGTTGTCTCGTCTTAAACCAGTCCTTCCTGAGCCTAGATTTGCCCAAAGAAACCTTTGATGGCATTTTTGCCAACGCCTCACTGATCCATGTGCCACAAGCAGAGATGGTGCGGGTGCTAAGAGATCTCCAGGTAGCCTTAGTCCCCGGTGGAGCTATTATCATGTCGATGGTTCGTGGCGATCGCGAAGGCTTTGTTGCCCGTCCAACTGGGTATCGTTACACGGCAAGTTGGGAGTATGAAACCTTAGCTCCCTGCGTCGAGCAGGCTGGGTTCGAAATTCTCCGGCACTATTACCGTCCACCCGGTTTACCCTGTGAAGCCCAATCATGGTTAGTGCTCGTTGCCCGTAAATCTGCCCACCCTTATCCGAGTTTTTAATCTCTGCGGGTCAATTCCCCGCTGCTGTGCGGCGTCAGATGCCAGGATGAGCGAGTACATCCACAAAAGTCATAACGTAACCGTTTTGCTATATCACTTAGTGTTTCCAGCAAAATATCGACGGGCTGTGTTTGATGAACAGGTCGATGAGGTTTTGCGAGAAGGTTGCTTGGAGATTGAGAAACGCTACGAGATCAAGTTTGTAGAAATCGGTGTAGACAAAGACCATGTGCATTTTTTAGTGC
>CADCWO010000047.1 GCA_902806435.1 uncultured Synechococcales cyanobacterium
AAGTGATATAGCAAAACGGTTACGTTATGACTTTTGTGGATGTACTCGCTCATCCTGGCATCTGACGCCGAACAGCGGCGGGGAATTGACCCGCAGAGATTAAAATCCCCCTGGTACTAGCTGATTGAAACATTGCAGGCTGAGTAGACCAGGTACACAGCGATCGCGCTAGTGCAAATTAAACACGATTGAGCCAGATCGAGGCAGTTAGCAGGAGCCGGTTGTGAATCGCTGCTCTTGTTCTTCTAACCTGTAGATGACTAGCAGTTACGACTGAAAGGTATGAATACCACCGCCGCAAAGGTCATTGTCAGCGCATGGGAGTCTGAAGGGTTTCTCTTAGAGCGCTACGCCTATAGCTCTGGTTGGGTAGAACCAATTCCGAAACATGTCCACGCAGCGTATCAATTCGCACTGTGCTGCGATCAACCAGGTGAATACCACTACCGGGGTACTTGGCACCAGCTTCCTCAGGGAAGTCTGAGCATTATCCACTCAGGAGAAGTGCATGCCCCCAGCGAAAGAACCAACCTAGTTAGCCCTGCTTCCTTCTGGATGATGCAGGCCGACCCAGCAATGCTGCAAGCAGCCGCCTCTGAGATTACTGAGAAACCAATGGGACTGCCATATTTTGATCTGGTCGTTTTAGATATAAAAGTAATTCAGATATATCAGCGCTTACATTACACAGTGGCCCAAGCGGCCTCTCAGTTAGAGCAAAACTCAATCCTGTTGCTATTGCTCACCCAGCTAATTTCTCGCTATGCCCAAGGCCGTCCGATAATTCGTCCGCTTAAAGTAGCACGTCCGGCAGTGTTGCGCGTGAGGGACTTTTTGCAAGCGCACTATGCCGATGATGTGGCTTTAGAGCAACTAGCAGATCTTGCACAACTGAGCCGCTTTCATCTGTGTCGGGTGTTCCGCAAGGAGATGGGCGTTTCTCCCCATGTCTATCAAAGGCAAGTCCGGATTGACCGAGCCAAAGCCTTGCTTACTCGAGGAAGGCCAATTGCTCAAGTGGCTTCTGAGACAGGATTTTACGATCAGACTCACTTTAGCTGGCATTTTAAGCAGCTGGTCGGGGTGACTCCTGGGAATTACTTAAGGCGGAGCAATAATGTCCTAGACAAGCCTGGTTAGGTTTCGTCTAGTATTGTTCGTTATCGCTTTTTATCTCAAGGGAGTTCAGAATCATGGCAGATGTGACCCGTCGCCGCATGCTGACAGCTGGCGCTATCGGTGCAGCGGGATTGGCGGCAGCCGTTACTGGGAAAACTCAAGCCAATACTCAACAGCCAGTTGCCCCTAAAGCAGGCGAAGCTAACCAGAGGAACAAGCTTGGAAGACTAAACGGTCAGGTCGCCCTGTTTACTGGGGCAGCACGCGGCATCGGGCGTGCTATTGCGATCGCTTTAGCGAAGGAAGGGGCGGATGTCGCCCTCGTGGACATTGCATCACAAATCCCCAGCGTTGAGTACCCTATGGCAACCCCTGAGAACCTTGCGGAAACTCTGCGCTTAGTCCAGGCCGAGGGCTCCAGAGCTGTTTCCATCAAGGCTGATGTACGCAGAGGAGATCAAATGAAAAGTGCAGCCGAGCGTGCGATCAAAGAACTAGGTAAAATCGACATCCTCATCCCTAATGCAGGCATTTGTACTTATGTAGCCTCCCTCGACAGGATGTCGGAGGCGGAATGGGATGACGTAATTGCCGTAAACCTTACAGGTGTGGCGCGAACAATGCAGGCAGTGATCCCTCACATGCGCCAACGCAAGCAGGGGCGCATTATTGTAGTAAATTCTACCAACAGTCGCTTCGGCTCACCTGGCTCACCGAGCTACAACGCCTCAAAGTGGGGGGTACTTGGTCTTGTGAAGTGCGCCGCAACCGAAGTAGCAAAGGACAACATCACTGTGAACGCTATCAATCCTACAGGTGTGCGGACAATGATGACGCAGAATGACGCGGCAAGGAGATGGGCTAACCCCGCCAACCCCACCCAGGAGAACCTGGAAAAAGCGCTCATGGAATTCAACCCACTCCCGATCTCGTTCCTTCAGCCGGAGCAGGTAGCGAACTCGCTGCTGTTCTTTGCCATGCCAGAAGCGGCTCATATCACGGGTGAGGCGATGGATGTTGCGGCTGGAGCCAATGTTAGATGGAACTCCTAATGTTCGCAACAATAGGAACAATCCTATGGAGAGATTCAAAGACAAGGTGGTAATCGTCACTGGTGCAGCTACGCGACATCGGACGGGCATGGGCCGTGGCACTTGCAGGCGAAGGCGCAGATATAGCAATTTGTGAGCGGATGAGGTACAGTTGTAGATATTCAGACAACGACTTCCTTGGTGTTGCTCATGAAAGCTTACTCCCTGGACTTGCGCCAGAAAATCATCGACGCCTATACAAATCACGAAGGCTCCATCCGTCAGGTAGCGCAGCGGTTTAAGGTAGCCAAGAGTTTTGTGCAAAAACTGCTCAAGCGATATCGAGAGGAGGGCACCCTAGAGGCCAAGGCCCACGGCGGAGGCTTTGCCTCGAAACTCGCACAGCACCTGGAGGTAGTGCAGCAACTGGTGGCGGAGGACAATGATGCCACCCTAGCAGAGTTGTGTAAGGCCCTAGAGCAACGCAGCGGGGTTAGGGTGTCTCAGAGCACTTTGTGTCGAGAGCTGCAACAACTCAAGCTGACACGAAAAAAAAGTCCCTCCATGCCACCCAAGCAGAAACCCAGCGGGTGCAAAATCTGAGACAGCAATACTGGCAGAGCATCCGAGAGCTTCGCCCAGAGGATCTGATTTTTATTGATGAGACAGGGGTGAATTTGGCAATGGTGCGGCTGTATGCCAGGGCACTCGAAGGTCAACGAGCCTATGGTGAGCGTCCCTACTCCCGAGGGAAAAATGTCACCTTGATTGGAGCAATTGCCTTGACAGGTTTTGTGGGAGCAATGACAGTTGAGGGAGGCACTAACGGCGATGTCTTTATCACATTTGTCGAGCAGATCTTGGTCCCCAACCTCTGGCCAGGGGCTTGTGTCGTTCTAGACAATCTCCCTGCTCACAAAGTCGCAGGAGTCGGAGCTGCCATTGAAGCTGCAGGTGCCCGGCTTGTGTATTTATCTCCCTATTCCCCAGACTTCAACCCTATCGAAAACGCCTGGTCTAAGCTAAAGGCATATCTACGTTCTGTGGCAGCTCGAACCCCAGATGCTTTAGACCAGGCTATCAGTGAGGCGCTGGACTTGATGACGCTCAAAGACATCAGGAACTGGTTTGCCCATTGCTGCTACTGTACCTCTCCTGGCTGAAAATCGCTATAAATCCCGTAAGTCCCGCTGGGGAAGCGGTGGGATGAAACTCCCTCGCACTAACCCATAATTCAGTAGCTCAGCCAACCATTCTGCATCTTTGACATCGGTTTTGCGTCCCGGTACTTGTTTGCAGTGGTGGGAGTTAACCACCATCATCTCAAAGCTGCCTTCGAGCAAGTTGTAGACGGGTTTCCAATACTCCCCCGTACTTTCCATCGCGACATGGGTGATGTTTTCACTCGACAACCAATCACACAAGCTCAGCAGCTCACGGGTGGTAGTACCGTAGGTTCGTGTCTCCCGCTTTGCTTTCTCGTTTTCACTCAGGTTGAGGCAGCAAACCACAACCGTCTTTTTATGGACATCGATTCCAGCGCAGCACTCATAGGTCACTTGCATCTGCTTATCCTCCAATGGAGTTGAACTGGTTCGCCCGGCGTGAAGTTAATCGATCCTGCTTTGCGTGCTACCTCAGATTCAATGAGATGCACAAGTGGTTGTGCCGTTAGCGGGCGCGGTCAGCCTCCTGCTCAGGCTTGGGGCACTAGTTCCAATCCGACCTCTCAACCAGTCTGCCAGTGCGACTTTACCACTTTCATACCCGGTTGTGAGCAGCGCTCATGATGTCTCCTGCATGAATGGAAGGAAATATGCCAGTTAAGTGTAGAAGAGTTGCACAGCAAGGTGGGAGCATAGCAGAAACAGAGAAAAGGAGCTGCAATGCCGTACACAAATCCAGGGTTTAACGGCGTTAAAGCCTCAAAAGCAAAATTATTGGGGAATTCCAATTTAAGATCGAGCTGTATCTAAGTGTTGATCAAAAGTGCTTGGCTTCCTAATTGTCTGGCTATCTGCTGTCTCCTTCTGTTTCCAGAATGTAATTGTCATACCAATATGCGAACCGAGGCGTAAGGTTGATAGCGTATTGGATGACGCAGTTAGAGCATCTATATGACCAGAGTCACTCGAGTAGCAGCGCACCTATGTGAAGCCCAAGTCAAAGCCAAGCTCAAAAGTGCCGCTAACTTCCGGCAACAGCAGAAGTGGTTGGTTGTCTATAACGCTTTAGTAGACCCTCGGCCTGCAGAGGCAATCGCTAAGCACACGGGCACCTCACTTCGGACTGTGCATCAAGTTGTCTCAGACTATAACCGCTATGGCTCAGCAGCAATTGAGACTCCAGGCAAAGGAGGACGGCGCAGAAGCTACCTCAGTTGGGAAGCCGAAGTTGCCTGTCTCGCCCCCTTTGTTGAGCAAGCAGTAGCCGGGCATATCAGTACAGTGGCGCTGATCCAGCAGGCGTTTGAGCAACAAGTCGGCCAAGCAGTAGACTCATCAACTATCTACCGGCTATTGGAAAGGCACCAGTGGCGTAAACTCGTGCCGCGCCCCCATCACCCTCAAGCAGTAGTGGCACAGCAAGCCGCCTTTAAGCAAACTTCTCACAGCAAGTCGAACAACTCTTAGAGACCAGAAGCGTCCATGACCATAGATGCGTACTGCTACTGGCTGCTGATGAAGCAAGATTTGGACGCATCGGGCAGGTGATGAAAGCTTGGTGCCCCCCTGGAGCTAGACCACTGGTTGCTAAGCAGCTGGTCAGAGCAATACTTCTCGGTTAAGGCTGAAGCTGATAGATTACAGGCAGTTCTACCCACTTTAGCCCCGACTACTCTATGCAACTGCGAGAATTCACCTTGATTACGCCCACCATTG
>CADCWO010000048.1 GCA_902806435.1 uncultured Synechococcales cyanobacterium
CAAAAGCGAAGCGTTTAAAATTGTTTAACCGTGAAGTTTACGCCTCTTGACTTTCAAGACGGTATCTGTACTAAGACCTTTTTCATTCTTTGTCAGGCGCCCACAATAATTATTCATGCTGACTATTAGCCTGAGAGGAGTGCATCCCCAGTGGTCGGGGCGGAGCTTTCCGGTAACGTTTTTTGTGATCAAGAGTTAATCTGCTGCGGCTTCTCCCTTCAGGGTTATTCAAGAACCTTTATTTCTGTACTCTTTATTTGTCCATTGAGATTGTCGTGGCTTAAGATTTCGTTGCTCATAACTGCTTGCCGGACCAAATTGGATTGCCGCTTTGCATCCTCAGCTTTTTGCAACAGCAGGTGTGCTGCCTCATGCTCATTCATATCGCACAGATGCTTCGCAGTGTGAGTCATCAAAATCTCACTCTCTTCGATCGTGCGGATGCTATCCCAGAGGGACGCTTCGACCGACTGTGTTACCTCGGCTAGAAGGACATCTAGCGAATAGGCATGCCCGGTATAGCAGCGAAAGCGAATCAGGTTGCCTTCTTTCAACTGCAACAGTACGCCGTGGCACTCAGGACAGGTAAAGGGAGAAAGGTCACCTAGTTTCATAATGCCTAGTGCCAGAGCGTTATCCTGCCGTGCAACGCCAACTTCAATATCCAATTTCTCAGACACCGGATTTTCCTCCTGTTCGGGGCTTTCTTGAATAACCAGATGTGCTAACAAAGCTCCCATTGCAATGATAGGCACACAATGATCGACAGCCACTGCTTTCATCGCCGCCTTGGGCATGGAGGAGTGGCGCGCGTCAGATGGGTCTTGAACAACGGTGATGCCGCCTCGCTCCTGAATGGCATATAGAACAGCCGCTCCATCGTCGAGACAACCACTCAACACCACCCCAATGACCCGCGTTCCATAGGACCAAGAGGCAGAGCGAAACAAGACATCGACCGCTGGACGAAACCGGTTTTCTTTGGGACCGCGCGAGAGCCGGACGACCCCTGGTTCAACCAACAAATGATGATCGGGAGGAGCCACATAAACATGACCAGCTTTGATTTGCTCCTTGTCAACAGCGTGGGCCACTGGCAGTGGCGTGACTCGTGCCAAGACTTGGGGCAACCGACTTGGATAATCTGGGGACATATGCAAGACGATAAAGACCGCCGCAGGAAAGCCAGGGGGCAGATGAGAAAGGAGTGTTTCAAAAGCTGAGATTCCTCCGGCTGATGCTCCGATGACAATGATGTCTGGCTTTGGCACGCAATGCTCCTTCTTGTCGTGGGTTTTAGGCTCACCCTGATTTGATCCGCTAACATGCTGACTCAGCGTACAACCCTTAGGACTAGTTGGAGTCAGAGCGTGAATGCACCGACAGCTCACATCCAGGCAAGCAAAGTGTACGCCCAGTTAGCCCACTGGTGGCTGCAGCAACTTAGAGAACGACTGTATCCCTTGCGATAGCTTAACTCCCGCGGTGTTTACCTTCTAGCTCAGTACAACTGCAAGAACTTAGCACAGCCTCTATCACGGCTGTGCTTCTAACTGGCTCAAGCTCTTAGACACTCCTCCTAACGGCAGAGTAATGAGGAACCAACAATGCCCCAAAGTGAAGAGTGATAAACGCTGCCAGTTCAGCATCATTTAAGAGCTAAAGGGTAACAAAGGAATGAAATAATGTCGCTCCTGCATTACGGTATCGTGCTCACGCTCATGTTGATACTTTTCCCGATGTCGGTAACCCAGATGAAAGTTGCTCTGGATTGCGAAGAGATTGAGAGCTTCTCCGGATGGCTGCTCCTGACCGCTTGCGTTGCTGTCCTGCCTATGATGGCTCTGGCTTTGACTATAGCTAGTTAGCTTTTTTACTTAATCCAACTCCTACCCCTTGACAGTAGCCCATTTTTAACAACTTAAGGTGAGAGGCAAAAAGTCAATAAGCAAAAATACAGGGTTTACCAGATGGAAGGCTAATGCCAGGGTAAGCAGTATCTGTGTCGAGAAATACTGCCATGCCAAAGTCAAGACGCAGCCACCGTGACCATGCTCACCAACATGAGTGTCCTAGCCCTGATAACGAAGTGATAGCGGCAGAATGAGCAGCGTTATTAACCCCTGCGTTGTATGCTCAACAAGCATAGTTTCGCACCTTGGGACTAGAAGAGCGAACTCTCAACTTGTCATTAATGGTGGCAGCAGTCGTAACGTTGTTGTGGCGACAAGTACCAAGTGTGCAGGAGTTGACACGAATGCTGGCGCGAGAAAACCTGCTGTGGTGTAAAGCAGCGAAGGTGTCCCAGCAAGCTATGAGCCAGAGATTCCTCAGTTTTCCGGCAGTATTATTTGAGAGAGTGTTTTTTGAGCTGTTACCTCAACTTCAGCCAAGATGGCAGCAACGAACCAAGCGACCTTTGAGGAGGAGTGTGAAATTTGCAACTGAGCAGTTTGAGCAAATCTGGATTGCTGAGAGTTCTACACTAGAAGCCTTATTTGGCAAATTGGATAGTTTGCAGGACGAACCGGTTGAAACTTTAGCTGGCAAGATGGCGATCGCTGCTTCCTTAGCCGCTCATCGTACATCTACTAAACATGCCGTCTTCTCCAGGCTGGTACAGAGTAGTCAGAACTGAAACGATAGATGGCAACTGCCGTTGAGGTTTTCTTAGGATGTATGTATATATCCTCTGCCTGGACCAATCATTAAACTTGACGTGATCTTTTTTGCATCAAATCGATTAATTATTCAATCAAGTTCAAGGAGTTTTAGATGGCTATCAACACAAACTCTTTTACGGGTAACGACTCGACAAAAGCCAGTGTGGTACGAACGGGCTGCTGTATTGTTGGAGGTGGGCCCGCTGGTGCTGTCTTATCACTCTTGCTAGCAAGGCAGGGTGTTTCCGTAGTGCTGCTAGAGTCACACAAGGATTTTGACCGGGACTTCCGTGGGGATACGATTCACCCCTCTGTCATGGAGATTATGGATGAAATTGGATTAGCTGATCGCTTACTCCAGTTCCCTCACACTAAGATTCAAACCTTGACTTTCAGGACAGCTGATGGCTCTATTGTCGGAGGCCCTGATTTCAGTCACTTGAAAACTCGCTACCCCTACATCATGATGCTTCCTCAGGTAAAATTCCTAGAGTTCATTATTGCTGAGGCACAGCAATACCCCAATTTTCAGTTGGTGATGGGTGCAAATGTGCAGGAGCTAATTGTTAGCGAAACTCACCCGAATGGCTTTGAGGGCGGTGTGGTTCAAGGCGTTCGCTATCGAGGGCATGGGGGGTGGCATGAGGTGAGGGCACTCTTGACTGTAGGTGCGGACGGCCGCCATTCACGGATCCGGCAATTAGCTGGCTTTGTGCCAATCAGCACTTCGTCGCCTATGGACGTGCTCTGGTTCCGTCTGCCCCGCAAGCCAGAGGAACCTGAGGATGCAATGGGTCGTTTTGGTGGTGGTCATCTAGTAGCCATGTTTAATCGCTCTGAGTCCTGGCAGATTGCCTATGTTATTCCGAAAGGCGGTTATCAACAAATCCGAGCCGCTGGTCTGGAAGCGCTACGGCAGGCACTTGTTGAGGTGGTGCCAGAGTTAAGCGATCGCGTGCATCATTTACAGGAATGGTCTCATGTCGCATTTCTCTCTGTCGAATCTAGCCGATGTTCCCGCTGGTACCGTCCTGGTCTGCTACTGATTGGAGATGCAGCCCATGTTATGTCTCCCGTCGGGGGGGTAGGGATTAACTATGCGATCCAGGATGCAGTTGTGGCAGCAAATGTCCTTAGCCAGCCTCTTAAAGCTAGCAGTATAAATCTGAATGACCTAGCGGCAGTACAGCGTCAGCGAGAGTGGCCAACTCGGATTATTCAAGCATTTCAGAGCTTGTTGCAGCGGCAACTCATCGCTCGCGCCCTTAACACTAGTAAACCATTTACACCCCCTTTCTTCCTACGGCTGCCAATTCTACGTACCCTGTTAGCTCGGCTGGTCGGCTTTGGAGTCTGGCCTGTTCATCTTCGTTCTTCGCAGAAAACCCGCTAACTAAGGCTCGAGGAATTAGGGTTTCTATGCTTTTGGCACACAGCAATAACAATAGCGGTTTCAGCTTGGCAAACGGTTGATGGCTACTTCCGTCGCTGTTGTAACTCTGACGGGTAAGAGCAATCCAATTACGCCTTGAGCGGGCAAGTATTCCATCAAATCTGGGTGAGATGAACAACCAAGCTTGGGATTGCTAGATAGCTAATCGCTAGAAATAGTTAAATCTTATCGAACCCATTTGGGATCTTAGGCATTGGACCAACGCTTCAGCATCAATCGGATGAAACAGAGACTGAGCTTTGCAGTTGGATGAGTTAGGGTGGGCTCAAAGTTCTTGAGCAAGCTTTTGCAGTGCTCCATCCACGCATTGGATCGCTCAATAATCCATCGCGTTGCCACTGGAACAACTCCCGTTTTGCCTTGGGCTGCTTTGTCAGCTTTAGTGGGCTTCGGAGCAAGCTGAAAGCGAACCTTGGTCAAGATTTGCGGGTAAAGGGCTTGCAGTGCTTTCGTAATGGTGTCGGGATGATAACCGTGGTCCAGCAGAATGGTGACTTCCGCAATATTGACGGTTTTGACGCGAAAGTAATTCAAGTTGTGTCTAAGCATCTCATAGGGCTTCGCCCCGCCAAAGGCGTACAAGCCTTGGTCGTCAGTGACATTTGCCTTTGTGCAATGCCTAAAAAACGGTAGCCCTAAGGTATCAACTGCTAGATGGCGATTGATGCCATTGGTACATTTGTAGTGACAGAACCCTTTTGACTTGATGCTGGCGTTACAAGTATTCTTCACGACTTGTGAATCGGTGACTAACATTCTTTTAGGGGAAAAACCTACCTGCCTCTGCGGACTACTAAGTACACATAAGTCTGTCTTGAGCAAGCGACCACCCCTCAAAGAGGGCCTCAAATTTTCTCAGGCCTTGACTTAAGGTGCGAATGCCAGGAGGGGGTTGAGAGCA